>MGAI01000001.1 GCA_001789695.1 Candidatus Roizmanbacteria bacterium RIFCSPLOWO2_01_FULL_37_16
AGTAATTATATGGATAGTAAAAGAATTTTACTAGTTGAGGATGATCTTTTATTACAAAAACTCTACTCTGATCTTCTAACATCCGAACATTATTATGTTGAAACTGCCACAGATGGAATGATAGCCTACCAAAAAATGAAAGAAGGAGGATGGGATTTGGTATTACTTGATATTATCTTACCCAAGTTAGGAGGCATAGAGATTGTTAAAAAGTTAAAAGACGAAAAAGCTGAAAAGCTAAATAAAAATGTTGTCTTTCTGACTAATCTTGAGCAAGGTAAAGAAATCGATGAAATTAAAAAACTTGATTTTAGATTCCTTAGTAAAAGTAACCTTACACCGAATAAATTTGTAGATATGGTCAAATCTCTACTTTAAAATATAAATTAGATTTTTCTAATCTAACTTTCTCTGATTCTGCCACTTTCAAACTCAGTTTAAATGTCAACTTTGGCTAGATAAAGATTTATGATAAAGGTGATAAGTCTGTTGAGTCATTTTTTCGAAGGAAAATTTTTTTCCCATCTCTCCGTAATCAAATCTTGGTTTACTTTTTAAAAAATATTTTATTTTTTCTTTAATATCATCTATGTTATCTGCTTTAAACTTAACGAATTTTTCATTAAGAATCTCGTTAAATACATCAATATCTGAAGCTATAATAGGTAGATTAAAGTAGGTTGCCTCCAGTATCGGTAAACCAAAACCTTCTGATAAAGATGGATGAACAAGAGCTAAAGCATTTTTATAAAAAAACAATAAATCTTTTTTCGACGGATTATGGTAAAAAAATATTCTTTTTTGTTGTTTTAATTTAATTATTAAATGATGCAAATGATTAGAAAAATAATCATCTGGTCCTATCAAAATTAGCTTAACTTCATTCTCTACTTTAGAAAAAGCTTGAATAAGTCGATCCAGATTCTTATGGGGATAAAAATTTCCCACGTAAATTATAAAAGGTTTAAAATTTGATGTTAAATGTTTAAAGTAAGAAGATATTTTTATGTTTTTTTCCAACTTCACACTACCAACTTCTAACTTCATCAGTTCATAATCAATTCCTTCATAAATAGGTTTAATCTTATTTTTTACAGACTCGCCATATATTTTTACCAGTTGCTCTTTAACCGATTTGGTTGGAGTTATTATAAACTTAGAATTCTTAACTTGCTGAGAAATAACAAATTGAAAGGCTCTGAATTTAAACTCATACAATAATGCGCTTTTTGTAGACGCCTTTCCCGTTTTAAAAGATAGTGGAGTGATATCATGAATGGTTGCAATAAATTTTTTTTTATAGAAGACAGGATAGCTAAAATAGGTAAAATGAACCAAATCGAGATTATCCCTATAAAGACTTTTGGCAAATCTAATCTGTTCGGCAACAGTATGCCACTTGTAATCTGCCAGAACTTTAATAAAATTTTTATTCTTAAAGCGTATTTTCTTATAATTGTCCGCGACTAAATAGATAAAAAATTGCGCATCGTATGTAGTCATCTTTTCCAGAAAGTAAAGAAGATTCTGAAGATAAACGCCGACTCCAGTCTGGCTATACAACCTTGCGTCAATTCCAATTTTATACATAACATTAGTCGTCATGCTGAACTTGGTTGAGCATCTGAATCTAAAATCAGATCCTGAAATGAATTCAGAATGACATCGAGAACTGCTTCAAAAACTCAATACATTTATATACTATTTTATTCATCAACCAAGAATTATTAGCTTCATAATGTTTTTTATAAAAAATTTCCATTGAGTTGAAAAAGTAGTGTCTTGTTTTTTTTCTAGTCGAACTCTCATTTTTTTCTAAACCACTTGCGTGTTTTATATGAGTCACCACAAACTCTGGGTAGTAAATCACTTTATAGCCAAGTTTTTTAATCCTGAACGAGAGATCAAGATCTTCACCATACATGAAAAAATTCTCGTCAAAACCATCTAATTTCTTGACTATATATTTTTTAGTCAAATAAAATGCCCCGGATGGTGAATCGATCTCGTGAATAGTTTGATAATCTTGGTAACTCAAATGGTATCCGGTAAAAATTTTATTAAAAATTGGAATGTTTTTAAAGACATCTTCTAATCCTGTAATATAACAAAATGAATTCCAGATCGTTGGAAATCCTCTGTGAGATGCTGGATCGATATTACTGTTAGGAAGTATAACTTTTACAGTTAACACCCCAACTCTTGGGTTATTCTCAAGGTAATTAAACAGTTTCCTGAAATCAATTTTATCAACTATTGTATCTGAATTAAGAAATAGTACATATTTTCCCGTAGCAAGTCGTAATCCTTGATTATTGCCTTTTGCATAACCCAAATTTTTTTTATTAAATCTAGTTTTTACTTTTAAAGTGTCATTGGTATTTTTTAACTTTAAATTTTTAAATTGATCTACTGACCCATCGGTCGATCCGTTATCCACCAGAATTATTTCAGAAATAAAATTATTCTTTATAGAAAGAGTCTTTATTAAAGAAGAAATACAACGAAGCGTTAACTCTTTAGTATTATAGGAAAGAACTATAACCGAAAGAGTGACTTTCACTAAACTCTAATATCTAATTTTTAATTACTTGTAGTTATCTCTTTGGTGATTGCTTCTTTCGTCTAGCTTTACCACCTGTGCCCACTTTTCTTCTCTCCTTTACTCTCGCATCTCGTCTAAGAAGCAGGCGTTTTTTTAAAACTAATCTGTATGTCTGTTTATCCACTTTTTCAATTGCACGAGCCAGTCCATGTATTATGGCATCGAGTTGGCCAGACTTACCCCCTCCTTTGACAATTATTGTTACGGCAAAACGGTTTTCATTATTGGTTAATTTTAAAGGCAAAAGATACCGGTTCATTGCTTGTTGGTTTGGAAATACTTGAGTTATTGGTTTCTTATTTACAAATATTTCACCTGCTTTTACTTTCATTCCACCCACATCCGTTGACTTATCTTTATCTGTAAGATGTAAGCGGATTCTTGCCACTGCTTCTTTGCGTCTACCTATTGCTTCGTAATACTTTGACTCTTTTTTTTTTGCCATATTTTTTACGTAATTGGTTATTTGGTATCAGCAGTTCGTATCGTTTTACATTCAACCAATAACATTAGACAACTTGTTTATCATTTACTCTTCTGATTTTTGTGCTGATAACTTGTCCTGATAGGGATATTTATCTTCTGGATAAACATGTAGTCTTGTCAACCTCTTGTCTCTTAACTTATTCTTCGGTAGCATTCCAGAAACTGCATGACGAATGACCTCGGCTGGATTTTTTATTAATAACTCAGCAAAAGATATTCTCTTTAATCCGCCAGGATATCCAGAATATCTTGTATAAAATTTAGTTTGCGCTTTTTTTCCGGTTAATTTTACATATCTCGCATTTGTGACTACCACATTATCACCTTGGTCAAGATATGTCACATAGTTTAATTTTTGTTTTCCCTGTAATAATTTCGCAATTTCAGGGACAATTCTTCCCAGTATTTTTCCTTTTACATCAATAAGATGCCAATTTCTTTTTATTTCTTTCTCTTTTACCGATTTTGTTGATTGAGTTAGTGACACCATATTTAATCAGAATAATTCAATAAAGATCAGGGTTTCGGAGAAATCGGATTTTCTGATTTATCTGGATTTTCTGATTTCTGACTTCTCTGACTTCTGATCTATCTGATTTTTGCTCTCTTCTGATTTATCCGATTTTACAACTGGATATACCCATTCTAATCTTGCCATCTCTGAACCGTCTGATTGACGTTTCCCTAATCTTCTTATCCTAACGTATCCGCCAGCATGATCCCTATTCTTCAGGCTGTCACCAACTAGCTTAAATGTCTTCCGAACTAATTCCTCTTCGCCAAGAAAGTGCAATAGATAATTTTTATTGGCTTCATTTTCCGTTTTGGCTTTCTCAACAAGCTTATCAATCACGGATTTAAGTACTTTAGCCTTCTTTATCGTAGTCTTAATCTTGGCATTACTGATAAAATTAATAGCTAATTTACGCAATAACATTTTATTGGCATCTTTTCCCAGCTTAAATTTTATCTTCTTAACTCTATGTCTCATACTAATGTCAAATTTAAAATATAAAATATAAAATATTCATTTCAAAAAATATTTGATATTTAATATATATTTTTGCTATTTGATTTTTGATCTTTGATATTTTTATTTAAGCTCTATGCCCATTTTTTTCAATTCCTCTTCAATTTGCTCGATCGATTTTTTCCCTACTCCTTTCATATTTGTCAACGCTTCTCTCCCAGCTTTTACCAAATCGGCAACTGTTTCAATATTTTCCCGTAAAAGCGCATTGATGACGCGAGAAGGCAAATTTAGTTCGTCTATAATTGCTTCGTATAGTTTCTGATCAACTGCCTCTTTTGCCTGAAGTTCTTCGTCTTTCTCGGTTTTAGCTTTAGGCGCGTCGCGGCCTGAGAGGATATAACTAAAATATTCTGAAGCGAGACGAGTTGCTTGGCTAAGAGCTTCGGATGGTTTCATCGTCCCATTTGTCCAAATTTCCAAGATTAGTCTATCCAGATTGCTTTTTCTTCCAACTCTTGCTTCCTCAACTTTAAAGTTCACTTTGCTCACTGGAGAGAAAAAAGCATCAACTGGAATAAATCCAGCTTCTGTTTTTTCTCTTTCTTCGCTGGAAAGATAACCTATACCAAACTCCACAATGGCCTCTATCTCAAGCTTTGCTTTTTCAGCCGTAATCTCAGCTATGTATTGATTGCTGTTGACTACTTTTGCCTCTCCCTCAATATCTTTGCCGAAGATTTTTTTTGGTCCTTTTGCTGACAAATATACTTTAAAAGGACCATCTCCGCTGACTTCAAAATTTAGTTGCTTAAGATTCAAAACTATATCCAATGCCGATTCTTTTACTCCCTTAAGCGTAGAAAAAAGATGGGGCGATCCCTCTATTTTAACACTGGCAATAGCTGCTCCTTTTAATGAGGACAACAAAATTCTGCGCAAAGTTACTCCCAAACTGTGTCCGAAGCTTGGAGCCAACGGTTCAAGGATAAATTTACCATACCTATTACCTTCTTCGAATTTTTGGGTATAAAAACTTGGACTGACCATAATTTATAAAACTATCACGCTCTCTCGTGATTGAACCTGTTTGGCGTTTAAACTCCACCAAACCAGGCAAAATTATAATAAGGTTTTAACGAGAATAATGTTCTATTACTAATCGTAAATTTATCTGTTTGCCTATCTCTTCGTTGGTTGGTTCACTAACAATTTTACATATTATTGCTTTTCTTTCAATCCAGTTTGGTAATATGATTTCTTTATTTTCAAGCATTTTTTCGATGTAGGGAATCTTTGTCATTTTATCGTTTGAAAAGGTAATTATATCATCTTTTTTCACCTGATATGAGGGCAAGGAATTAACTCTATTATTTACTTTTATATGTCTATGTGTAATTAATTGTCTAGCTGACGCCCGAGTCGGTGCAAATCCAGCTCTAAAAAGCATGTTATCCAGTCTTTTTTCCAAAAACTTCCCTAAATACAAACCTGTGTTTCCTTTTTTAATTACTGCCTCCTTAAAATATTTTTTCAGCTGTTTTTCCGTCAACATAAAAAGATATCTAAGCTTTTGTTTTTCTCTTAATTGTCTTCCATGATCTGAAATTTTACGTCTCCCTCTTGTTCCATGTTGACCTGGAGGAATATTAAGTTTCTTCAGAAGTCTTGCGTGTGATTTTGATCCTGGAGACTTAAATCCAAGGTCAATACTTTCTCTCCTAGCAATTTTATTTCTTGGACCCGTGTATCTCATTTTATTTATACCCTTCTCACCTTCGGAGGTCTGACTCCATTGTGTGGAATTGGTGTAATATCTATAATCCTATTTATCTCAATATCGGATTCCTTTACAGCTCTAAGCGCGGCTTCCCTTCCCGGTCCGATTCCTTTAACAAAAATGTCGGCAAATCTTACTCCGTAGTCTATGACTGCTTTCTTAAGTGTTGTACTTGTAGTTATCGTTGCTGCATAGGGGGTTGGTTTTCTAGTTCCAGTAAAACCGTACATTCCACAAGAACCTATGATGATTGGGTTTCCCGTTTCATCTGTAACCGTAATAATGGTATTATTAAAGGTTGAGGTAATGTAAATTCTACCTTTCTCAACTATTTTTCTAACTTTCTTCTTTGCCATTACTTTTAGTTATAAAATTAATACAGATTGCAACAAACTTCTAATAATTTCTTAATTTGAATCAATTTATCGATTTGAAACTTATCGAAATTTTTTGAAACTTGTTGAAATTACTTTTTTGGTTCCGTTGACTTTGTAGCGGTTGCTGATCCTGTTTTTCCTTGCTCCATTTTCGCCCAAATTTCTTTTCTTAAGGCACCGACAGTTTTTCTCTTCCCTCTTTTTGTTCGAGCATTTGATCGAGTTCTTTGTCCTCTTACTGGTAAATTACGTATATGCCTAAACCCTATATAGCTACCTATTTCTTTTTGTCTTTTGATATCACCTATGATCTCTTCTTTCAAATCACCTTCAATCATATAGTTTTTTTCTATAACATCAATTATTTTCCTTACTTCATCCTCGCTTAGATCTTTTACTTTTTTATTTTTACTTATCTTAACTTGACTCAAGATCTTATAAGATCTTGACCAACCAATACCATATAACAGCGTCAACGCATATTCAACACCTTTATTATCAGGCAACTGAACTCCGAGTAATCTAACCATTTGTTTAGAAATTAGAAATTTTTAATCATCCTTGTCTCTGTTTATGTTTTGGATTCGAACATGTAATGTATAGTCTTCCTTTTCGTTTAACTATCCTACACTTCGGACAAATTTTTTTAATTGATGCCTGAACATGCATATTTATAGTCTGTACACAATTCTACCTCTATTTAAATCATAAGCTGTGAGTTCCAGCCTTACCCTATCCCCTGGTAATATTTTTATATAGTTCTTTCTCATCTTGCCTGATAAATAGCACAAAATTACTCTTTCTGAATTCTCTAATTTTACTTTAAATAGGGTATTGGGAAGGTTCTCAATAACGCTTCCCTCGAGTGTAACTACATTATCTTTCATAAACCTAATATTTTAGCACATTCGCTGATAATAATACATCGATTTTATCAGCGTCCTGAGGAGCTAAACGACGAAGGATCCCCATAAGAATCCTCGCTTCGCACGGAATGATGGCAGGGGTGATTATGTTAAAATAATCGATCCACCATCTGTAACTGCTATTGTATGTTCAAAACAAGCTGATAAACTTCTATCTGATGTTCGAATCGACCAGCCATCCTTTGTTTCATATTCCATTTCCCCGTCTCCCCTTGCATAGATTACCTCAATTGCCACCACTAATCCTGGTTTGACTAATAAAGTACTCTCTAAAGGCCCCTCAAGAAAGCCCGGGATATTTGGATCTTCATGAAGATCTCTTCCAATACCGTGCCCCGTCAATTCCTTAACTATACTATAACCAGCTTTTTCAATCCCCTCTTGTATAGTTTTAGAAACCTCACCAAGTCTGGTTCCTGTTTTCACTTTTTTTATTGCTAGTTCTAGAGTTTTTTTGCCTTTCCCTAAAAATGCCCTGTTTCTTTGCTTAACTTCTCCAATTTCAATCGTGTTGGCAAAATCTGTATGAAATCCTTTATAGTACATCCCTAAATCTACCGTCAATATATCTCCTTCCTGCAAAACCCGATCCGCTGGAGGAGTGTGAACTATTTGTTCGTTTATACACAAACATGTACTCCACCGGTATCCTTTTACTCTCTTAAACGATGGCTCTCCTTCCATCTTTCTCAGCAATATTTCCGCACTCTTATCAATCTGCGAAGTCGTTATACCCGCTCTTATTTGCTGCATGAGTTTTCTTATTACTTCTTTTAATCTTCTACCACCTTCTTGCATCAACTCTATTTCTTCTTTTGTTTTCAGCTTTACCATTATTAATCTTCTCCTACTGCCTTTTTATAAACCTTATCTATGCTTTTATGAAATTTATTTAAATTTGAATTATTTATAATTAAGTAATCAGCAAAGGCGATAGTTGGACCCATATTAGTCCAGAGAAGCTCAGTTAAATCGCGATCTTCACCATATAATTTTCCCCGATATTTCCTTTTTGCCGATCTTTTATAACGTATTTCTTTATCAGTAAAAATAGCGATAATAAATATTCTTACCTCTGGAAAATGATTTTTAATATGCGTGTATTCTTCCCATGAACGCATGCCATCTATAATTATTAAATCTTTCTCTAATGCTTTTCTTATGTTTTCCTCGTTCAAAATTGCGAAAGCTTCCTGTCCATATTTTTCTCGTAGCGTTAGCCAAACTTTTTTATGCGTTTCTTTAGTATGTTCTAATCTGTGCTGATCAATGTAGTCATTAACGATTTTGCCAAAGTGAACAATAGGCAAATTCTTTTTAGATAAATAATCGGACGCTGTGGTTTTACCCACTCCTGGGAGACCTACAATGGCTAATATAATTTTTTTTGCCTGTTTCACTTATGAAAAATAAATCGTTCGGTAAACTGACTCTAACTTATCATACAAATCTTCTAGGGAATAATTATTTTTTATCAGAAAATCGGAAAAAGCGATAGCTGATCCCTTATTTAGTCTAACCAGCTCATTTATATCTCGATCTTCTCCATATAATTTTGACCTATATTTTCTTCTTGAGATTCGTTTATATCTAATTTCTTTATCGGCATATAGCGCTAATATATGTATTTTAACCTTGGGAAATTTTTTCTTTAGGTACAAGTATTCCTCCCAAGATTGTAGGTTGTCAATAGCTACTAAAAGTTTTTTTTCCAGTGCTTGTCTAATTTTTTCATAATTTAATTTGGCTATTGCCTCCATTCCGTATTTTTTTCGTAATTCCTCCCTGATTTTTTTATGGATCTCATTAGAGTGAGGAAGTTTATGTTGGTCGACATAATCATTGATTACTTTTCCAAATGAGACTATGGGTATACCTTTTTTTTTAAAAAAACCTGCTGCTTCGGTCTTTCCAGATCCAGCCAGACCAACGATTACCAGAATAATTTTCTGTTTACGCTCCCAAGCTTTTACTTGGTTTTTGATTAGTTGTTTCCCAAGACTATTTAAAATTTCTTTATTAACCTCTTTAATTGATTTTGTTCCATCAACTGTAACCAGTTTTCCCTGTGTCCCGTAATACTTTAATACCGGCTTAGTAAATTTATGGAAAAGTTCAATCCTTTTTTTTAGAGCGGGAAGTGTCTCATCTTCTCGGGTGGTATCATTTCGATATACTAGTCTATAGATTGCTTCCTTATCGGGTACCTCAAGATAAATAACCTTATCGACGTTGTTTTTAAACTCCTCTGCCTGTTTTGTAGTTCGAGGGAATCCGTCAAGTATGTATCCTTTCCTATATTCTTTTCTTGTTAGATATTCGTTTACTATGTGAATTGTTTTTTCGTCTGGTATCAAAAGTCCAGCGTTCATTGTCTCTTTCACGTATCTTCCCAGAGTTGTCTTTTCTTTAGCAATCTCCCGAAAGATATGACCAGTTGACAAATAGGGAATCTTAAGCTGCCTTGACAGCAAATTACCTTGAGTTGATTTTCCAGATCCTTGAATACCAAGTAAAACAAGCTTCATAATTTTTTCTTTTCCTTATGTACGGTGTGCTTTCGGCAATTTTTACAGTACTTCTTTAACTTTAGACTTGCCTGTGTGTTTAGTTTGTTTTTCTCCACAACATAATTCTGACTTTTACAAACATCACAAACTAGACCGATTAAAACCCGTGGTCCTTTTTTCGCCATAAAATTATCTTATGAATTTTTCATAACTTTTCATCACCAGTTGTGCTTCTATCATTTTGAAAGTCTCAAGAATTACCGAAACAACGATAAGAATGCCTGTTCCTCCAATCACTAGACCGCTGACATTGGTGACTTTGGAAACAATTGCAGGAAGTATTGCAACAATCCCTAAAAAAATTGCGCCAACACTTGTAATTCTATAGAGTATCTTCTCTAAGTATTCTTTTGTTGCTACACCAGGCCTTATTCCTGGTACAAATCCACCATGTTTTTGTATCTCTTCAGAAATCTTTTGAGGATTAAAAACTATGACTGTATAAAAATAGGTAAATCCAATAACCAATAAAAAGTAAAAAAAATTATAAAAGAAACCAGATGGATTAAATAATTTTATTAAAAACGAGGCAAAATTTGAAATGGCAGGATTTTTTACATATACTAAAAAATTGCCCAAAAGTTGAGGAAAAAGGACGAAAGATACTGCAAAGATTATGGGTATTACTCCTGCTTGATTGAGTTTTAATGGTAGAAAATTAGTTGCTCCCTGATAGACACGATTACCTCGGATACGCTTAGCATAATAAACCGGAATTTTCCTAACTGCTTCATTGATGTAAACAATAGCTCCGATCACAAAAGCTGCTAGAAAAGCAAAAATTATAACATTGAAGATTAGCTCTTGATTAATAACTGCGATTGTTCGACCCAGAACTACAGGAATCCTACCCACAATACCTGCAAATATAAGTAGTGATATACCGTTACCTAGTCCAAATTCGGACACCAGCTCACCAAACCAGACTAGAATAAATGTTCCGGCTACCATGGTTAGAATAAAGGAAAAAAACTCTAAGGGCGAAAGAACGCCGATTATTTTTTGATTCTTGAGAAGTATAAATATTCCTACTGCCTGAACTATGGTAAGAGGCGCTGTCAAAAATCGCGTATATTGATTTATCTTATATCTGCCGTATTCGCCCTCTTTTGAAAGATGCTCAAGGGCGGGAAAAATAGCGGTTAAAAGTTGAATGATTATAGACGCATTGATATAAGGATTCAATCCCAAAGCCATAATTGAAAAATTAATCAGAGTTCCGCCTGAGAAAATATCTAATAAAGAAAGAAATTGATTTTGAGCAAACAAAGAACGTAGTTTTGGAAGATCTATGGTTGGAACTGGTAAAAAGGCGAAAATACGAAAGGCAAGAAAAATAAATAAAGTGAAAAGCATCTTTCTTTTCAATTGCGGGTCGCGAAACAATAATCTGATTTTATCACTTATTTCTTTCATAAAATTTTTTTATTTTTAATTTTCTTACTATTTTGGGTTTATTTCTACCTTTTCCTCTTAAAAGTGGAAATTTCTTTACCATCCGGCCCTGACCTCCTTCGAAATGCAAAGGAATTGATTCTCTGGCCTTTTGATGCCGAGTAGTTCCCCTACCAGATTTGGACCCTCTGCCACTTCCAAGTCCACGACCCAACCTCTTCTTTTTTTTAGCAACAATACTTGGTAAGTGACTTAAAATGTTGTTCATAACAATATTCTTAAATCCAATTTTCAAATCAAGTTCAAAGCTTAAAAAAAATAATTAATTTTATGATTTGGATTTTGGATTTAGTTTGTTATTTGAACTTTGGATTTTGGGTCTTAGTCTCTTTAGAGCTTCCAAAACCGCATACGTATTGGCAATCTGATTTCTTGAACCGATTATTTTTCCCGACGCGTTAGACACTCCAACCAAATCCAAAATTACTCTCGCAACGCTTCCCAGTTTTAAACCTGTCCCCTCTGGGGCTGGCTTTAATAAAACTCGAGCAGCCTTATATTTAAATTTAATCTCATGTGGAAGTGTATTTTTATAAAGAGGAACCTTGATGAGATGTTTCTTCGCATAAGTTATCGCTTTATGAATAGCTGGTGGGACTTCTAGCCCTCTACCCAGTCCTATTCCAATCCTTCCTTTTTTGTCACCCACAGCAACTAGTGCAGAAAATGTTACATAATTCCCTCCAGGTGTTTTTTTTGAAACCCGTCTAATGATCAAAACTTTTTCCTCGAATTTCTTTTCCTCTGGCAAACTTTGTTCTATCATAATTATTTTGAGAATTATAAACTAAATTTTTAGTCCTCCTTCCCTCAATCCTTCAGCTAAAGCTCTTACTCTTCCTTTGTAGGCATATAATCCTCGATCAAAGATCGCTTTTGTAACACCCAACTTCCTCGCTTGCTTTGCCAACTCCAACCCAACAATCTTTGCCTCGTCTACCTTTTTACCTTTGCTATGTTTGTTCGATCTAGCTAATTTTAGACTTGAATATGATGTTAGTGTTTTCCTCTGAACATCATCTATTATTTGTATATAGGTGAATCGATTTGATAAAAATGGTGAAATTCTTGGTTTTTCCTTTGTACCAAAAATATTACCACTAACTCTCTTTTTTCTTCTTTTTTTTGGATCTTTACTTATTTTTTTCATAATTTAACTGCCTGCAGCAGTAGTTAATGTCTTAACTTTTTTACCTGGTTTAAGTTTAATTTTTTCACCTTCATATCTAATTCCTTTTCCTTTATAAGCGTCAGGGGGTTTAAGTATTCTTATCTGATAAGCAATTTGACCAACTAGTTGTTTATCCATACCTGATACAATAACTTTACTGCTTCCCTCTACCTGAAATTTAATTTGTGGGACTTTTTTAAAGATTATCGGGTGTGAGTAGCCTAATTTAAATACGATGTCCTCTCCTTGCTGCTTTACATTATAACCCGTACCTACGACCTCCAATTTTTTCTGCCAAGGAGTAGTGGCCCCTCTAATTCCATTTGCGATGAGTTGACGAAAAAGCCCATGAATTGATTTTGTTTTTTTTTCTTCATTCACTGCTTTAATGTAAAGCATATCTGTCTTTTGTTTTAACTCCAAGATTTTTGGGACCTTAAATTTTAACTCTCCCAACTCACCTGTTATAGTAATCGTGTCTTTATCAAGATTAAACTTTGTATCCGTTGGTATCTGAATCGGTTTATTTCCTATTTTTGACATAAAGTTACTCCGCTAAGCGGGATTACCAAATACTAAATAATAACTCTCCTCCTAGTTTTCTTTTTCTTGCCTCTGAATTAGTCAATATTCCTTTTGACGTTGAGATAATAGAATAACCTAAAGATCCAAGTATTGGTTTTAACTCCCTATATGAAACATAATATCTCCTACCTGGTTTTGAATAAATCTGAACGCCGGTTATAGCTGCATTTTTATCTTCGTATAGCAATTCAACTTGGATTTTCCTTCCTTTCTCCTGAAAGTCATCGATAAATTTAAGTTGTTTAAGCTTCTTTAAAACTTCCTTATTAAACTGTGAATAGACTACCTCGACGATTTCCCTTCGAGCCATATACCCATTTTTAATCCTGATAATTAAATCGACTACAGAATTTTGCATAGCTTATGTTGCTTCAATAACTTTTTTAGTCACCTTACCATGGCTTCTAAAAGTCCGCGTTGGAGCAAATTCTCCTAAGCGATGTCCAACCATAGTTTCCGAAACCAGTATTTCAATAAATTTTCTACCATTATGAATAGCAAATCTATGTCCTACAAATTCTGGAGCAATTTGAGAATCTCTAGCCCAGGTTTTAATAGCTGATCTGTCTCCAGTTTGTTTTTGCTTAACAGTTTTTTTTAACAACTTTTCGTCAATATATGGACCTTTTTTCAGTGAACGA
>MGAI01000002.1:0-17663 GCA_001789695.1 Candidatus Roizmanbacteria bacterium RIFCSPLOWO2_01_FULL_37_16
ATTTTATTTAACGGTAAAATATTTGCTGTGGGAGAACTTCAAGGTAATCTTTTCTTTCTTTTAGCTACTCTTGGTGGAGTGCTTCACCCACTTTTACAAAAAAACGTTATAGAAAAAATTGGAGCATTTAAAGTTACTTTTGTAAGTTTTATTACCGGAGCATTAACTTTTTTCCCCTTCATGCTTAGAGAAATGCAGTTTTGGTCATTAGGACAGTTAAACAATCAGGGTTGGACTGGAATTATCTTTGGTGTTTTTTTATCCTCGGCTCTGGCTTACTATTTGTTTAGTTATGGACTTGGTAGGATTAAAGCTCAAGAAGTCGGATTATTCACCTATATTGACCCGATTATTGCCGTATTAATTGCAATACCACTATTGCATGAATATCCAACTTTGCATTTTTTCCTAGGAGCGATGTTGGTGTTTGGAGGTATATTTTTAGCTGAAGGTAGGATCCATTGGCATCCATTTCACAAATTACAAATTACATCGAGTCATTTCGAGCGTAGCGAGAAATCTAGCGAAGCGTAATTCTCATCTTAATTTACGCTCCCTTCGGTCGCTAGATCCCTCACTTCGTTCGGGATGACATTAGGGAAAACGGGATGATATTAGGTGAAAATATGAAAAGAAAAATACTGATAACTGGAGCAGGTGGTTATATAGGATCAGTCGCAAGCTATTTATTTTTGCAAAATGGCTATGAGGTGGTTGGGGTTGATAATTATTCGACAGGTTACAAAGATCCGTTGGCTCTATTGGAAAATAAATTTGGAAAAGCCAAATTTCGTTATTATAAGGCAGATTTAAAAAATGACCTCTCCCCTATTTTTGAAAAAGAAGGACACATAGAGGCGGTTGTTCATTATGCTGCTTCTTGTTTAGTCGATGAATCGATGAGAAAACCCGAAAAATATTTTGTCAATAATGTGGGTGGATCTTTAAATCTTTTAAATACAATGTTGCGATATGGAGTTGATAAGATCATTTTTTCTTCTACCTGCGCTGTGTATGGTGAGGCTAAGTATGTTCCGGTTGACGAGATTCACTCCACCGAACCGAGCAACGTCTATGGCGAAACTAAACTTATGATCGAAAAAGTTATGGAATGGTATGCAAGGTTAAAGGGGCTTAAATTTGTCATTTTAAGATATTTTAATGTAACAGGAGCGTCTGATGATGGAATAATCGGCGATTCAAAAAAACCCTCGTCTCTTTTGACTCAAAATGTCGTACGAGGAGTTTTGGGGATAGAACCGTTTTTGTTGACTTGTCAGGAAGTTGATACGGCAGATAAAACACCGATAAGAGATTATGTCAATGTTGTTGACCTCAATGAAGCTCATCTTAAAGCAGTTGAATATCTTATAAAAGGAGGAAGAAATGAAATAATAAATTTAGGCACAGGTTCAGGTAATTCTGTCTTGGAAATTGTTAATAGCGTTGAGAAGGCGACGGGTGTAAAAATTGAATTAAAGAAAACCGCTCCTCGTCAAGGAGAGTATGCCAAGATGATAGCTTCAATTGATAAAGCTAAAAAAGTATTGGGATGGGAGCCAAACCGGACAATCGAAGATAGCATAAAATCACTAGTCGTCTGGTATCAAAAACATCCTCAAGGCTGGTAAAAATAATTACAACTTCTTTGTGATACAAATCACTTCGATATGGAAAATCACACAATTTTTTGCTATAATTAGCACTTAAATATGAAAATTGCTGGTATCATTTTAGCTGGCGGCAAAGGTACGAGAATAAATACGCATAGAGTAAATAAGGTGACTTTACCTTTTCTGGGGAGGCCACTCATAAAATATGGAATTGAGCTTTTTAAAGGGGTAGCTAACCCAATAATCGTTGTAGTAGGTGCATTTTCACATAGCGTCAAAGACGTACTGACGGAAGATAAGATCATATATGCGTACCAAAAGAAAAGACTCGGTACAGGTCATGCGACAGCCATAGGATTAAAGGCTTTAAAAAAAAATAAATTACCAGATCTAGTTTTGGTTGGTTATGGGGATCATATGATGTTTTATAAAAAAGAAACAATAAAAAGACTCATTAATCTTCACAAGAGGAAAAAAGCTGCAGTGACTATCTTGACTACAGAATATGAAGATCCTAACTACTTGGCATGGGGTAGGGTTATAAGGGATAAAAAGGGAAATATAACTGATAGTATAGAGCAAAAAGATGCGACGGAAGAGCAAAGGAAAATCAAGGAAATTAATCCCAATTTTAATTGTTTTAGCTATAAATTTTTGAATGAAAACATCAACAAAATTAAGAGATCTCCAGTTTCAGGTGAATACTATCTTCCAGAGCTAATTAAAATAGCAATAAAACAGGGAAAAAAAGTAGCCGGACTAAAAGTTCCTTTTACGGAGGTAGGAATTGGCATCAATAAACTTCCAGAACTTCAATTAAGTCAGGATATTTATCAACATAAAAGTTTTTAATTATTTTTTTATGTCAGAATTTATAAAAAACGGTGAAACAGGTCAAAGAGTATTTCATTTGCCTCCTCGAGTTCAAGCAGCATTTAGAGTACCAGTTCCTGAAGTTGAGAGATTAAATGGAATTATAATTTGGGAACCATTATTACCAAGATATGTTGCTTATTTTAAACAAATTTATCAAAGAGTATCCCCAATATTATCCCAATATGATACAACAAATATAGAGAGTTTATGGACTCATTATCATTTTGGATTAAATTGGTGGGAAGTGCTTTATCAATATGATGGGATTAAAGGATTGATACCAGGTCAACCGCTTGAATATCCTCAAGTCTTATTTTTAGACCATGATAAACCAAGAATAATTGGAAATACAAAGCTACCATTATTATCGATAGAACACTATGCAAAAAGAGTACAAAGAAGAATGTTGTTATATATGTTTTCGCCAAGAGAAGTTAATTCAATGCTTTCACATTTACATACTACAGATTGGATGACTGGAAGAGAAATTCCTCCTCGAGTTGGTACTGCTTCTGCTTCTGACTTAATGCAGTTGGTAAATAAAGGAGTTGATAATGCTGCAAAAAAGTTTGAAGGTGAACTCGTAAATCCAAGTAATATTCTAAAAACAGGTGGCCTACATGACCAATGGCTAGAAAATGAAAGACAAAAAGGCACATTTCCTGGAAGAACCTGGGGACACACAGAAAGAGGGAATTTTGAAATATGGCCAGTAACACTCGAAGAATACGCTAGACGAGATAGAGATATGATTCAAGAGGCATTCACTGCTATTGAGGGATTAACGGGAGAAACAATGCATAATCTCTGGTTGCAAGTTAAAGCAAAGCTAGATGATGCCCGCTAGACGTGCAGATCTTACAATTATAGTTCCTGCTTATAATGAAGAAAATTCAATCTTAGATACTTTGGATAGTATTAAAAAGCAATCTGTTAAAGCCAAAAGAGTAATTGTAGTTGATGATCACTCAACAGATAAGACAGCAGATATTGCTACTAGTGTGGGTGTTGAAGTGAGAGAAACTCCCACAAACACTGGCTCAAAAGCTGGCGCGCAAAATTATGCTCTAACCAAAGTTAAAACAAAGTATGTAATGGCTCTTGATGCAGATACCACAATGGATAAATCGGCAGTGGAAAAACTTTTACAAGCTTTTAAAGATGAAAATACCGCAGCTGCATGTGGATTTGTAATTCCGCGCTACGTAAATACAGTCTGGGAAAGAGGAAGATATATCGAGTATTTAATAGCATTCACCTATTACAAACCTATCCAAGAGTACTTCGGTAAACCATTAATATCTTCGGGATGTTTTTCCATGTATAGGACTAAATTTTTAAAAGAATCCAATGGTTGGCCAACTCGCACCATGGCTGAGGATATGGATTTGACCTGGAGTTTCCATAAGAAAAGATTTAATGTACGATTTATTCCTGAGGCAGTATGTTACCCGATTGAACCACAAAACTTCTCTTTTATGAAAAAACAGTTAATACGCTGGTCTCATGGCTTTGTCCAAAACTTAATACTGCATTGGAGGAATGTGCTTACTGTTCCCTATCTTAATTACATAATTGCAGTTATGACTTGGGATTCAATAATTGCCTCGATTATGTATTTATTTCTAATTCCGGCCTTTTCAATAATTTTTAGATCTCCTTGGCTACTGTTATTATTTATCATTGATGCTCCAATTGTTTTTATACCAGTATTATTACAAGGATTAAAACGCAAGGAACTTATAATAGTTATCATAAGTTTTCCTTCATTTTTTGTTTTACGAATAGTTAACGCAATATTTATCATGGAAGCATATTGGAGTGAAATAATTTTGCGAAAAAGACTGACCCAATACGAAAAGGGTCACTAAATTATGAATACAGGATTACCTGGAACCGGTATCGGTGGACTATTTTATATGTTTTCTGTTTTTGTGATGATTTTTATTGAGATCAAAGACATAATATTTAGAAGGAAAAATGGATATAGCAAAGCAATTGTTTTGGAACAGACTATAATTATATTTTTATTAATTGTAGCAATATATACGACTAATATTTTTTTCAGCAAATATGTATTTAAAAAACCACCTATATATTTAGCAGTAAATGCAAATTTAAGCGCAAAAGCAAGTTATGTCGTAACGAATTACCCTATATTAGTTCCACTGGCTCTATTAATTATCGTTTTAATTTTTACTCAAGCATTATATGTTTTCCTAAAATCTTCAAAAAATGAGCGGGATACGGGAGTCGAACCCGTCTCATCTCCTTGGAAGGGAGACATTGAACCGCTCAACTAATCCCGCGCTTTTGAAATATAATTATACCTAATGGACAAAAAATTGTTACTCATTTTTATTCTTGCTCTTTTAGTTCGATTAATTTCAATTGATCAATCCCTCTGGTTAGATGAAGCAACAACTGCAAGAGTTGTGAAAGAATACGGATTTACACAGATTGTTAACGAATTTTCAGTAAGAGACTTCCATCCTCCTCTTTATTATCTTTTCATGAAACTATGGACTAATATTTTTGGCTACAGTGAAATAGTGTTGAGATTTCCATCGGTAATATTTAGTCTATTGACTGGTTATGTTATCTACAAAATTGCTAAATTGTTAAATGGTTATATTATTGGAATCTGGGCATCAATTTTTTTTCTTATTAATCCGCTAATTATCTACTATTCACAAGAAGCAAGGATGTATATGATGGTAACTTTTTTTCTGACCGTTGCTTTATATTTTTTGATGATCATAAGTCATGTTGGACTTGCTTCAGCATCTGTCTTGAAAACCAGATCCCGAAATCCATTCGGGATGACAAAATCAATTGTCATGTTTAATATATTTTCTATTCTTGCTTTTGTTACATTTTACGGTTCTATTTTTCTAATTATTCCGGTGTTAATTTATATACTCTATAAAAAGAAATATTCTATCTTTTTCACTTCTTGCTTCTTACTACTTGCTGTCTTTTTCTTACTTACTCCTCTACTCTATCAACAATTTATCAATGCCAGAGCGCAATTAAGGCTCGTTCCAAATTGGACTCAAGTTTTAGGAAGTACAAATCTTAAAAATTTTTTACTAATTCCTCTGAAATTTTCGCTAGGTAGAATCAGCTTTTACCCCAAATGGTTATATTGGGTAGTATCGGGATTGTGGACCTCGTTTGTGTTCTTTTTCATATTAAAAGGGGGATTGAAGAATAAATTTTTATTGTTTTTAGTAATTGGATCTTTGGGACTTGGTATTTTGTTCTCCTTCTTTACTCCCCTACTTCAATATTTCAGATTTTTATATTTAATACCACTAATATGTATATTAATGCCCTTGGGATTAGCCAATTTACACCTTAAAGGTGTAAATTGGATTATTGTAGGAGGATTTATTATCTGGTCGCTCTTTTATCTTTTAAATCCAAATTTTCAGCGTGAAGATTGGAAAAGTTTAGCCCTGTATTTGAATAAAGATAGAGTTTATATGATATATTCTTCTTCAGATCCGGTTAGTTATTACCGTAAAGATCTTAAGATTATTGATTTGAAAACAGTTGAAGATAAAAATATTATTGATCCCGAAATAATTATCATACCCTACACAACTAATATACACGGAATTGATTACCAAAAAATATTAAAACAAAAAAAATATAAATTGATAAAAAAAGAAGTCGTTAGGGGTGCTTCAGTTGAAACTTGGAAATTCTTTAAGTAAAGATCCTTTTAAATTCTTTTACCGAAGCATACACCTGTACAGCTATGGCAGCGATTAAAGCTGCAGTAATAGCATAAGGCGGACCATAAACTCCAAGGCGCGGAATTAGATAATAACAACCAGCGGTAAGAATCACAAAAAAAATTACATTCGAAAAAAGAATATATATAGGTTTTTTGGCGGTATATAAAAGAAATAACATCGGCAAACTACCTAACGCATATAAGATAAATGGTAGAGCTAACGCTCTGGTAATTGAGGCGGTTTCGCTAAATTTTTCGGTGAAAACAAAATCGTAGACTTGTTTTGGAGTAAAGAAAAGCAATAAGAATAATCCCGCGGGCACTAACAGATAAGTAATACCGGTTTTTAATTGGGAAATCGCTACAGCCTTTAAGTTTATCTTAGCAAAAGACGGAGATAAGACTTGAGTGATGCTGATTACCGTTGTAAGTATGGTTAAAATAATTTTTTGTGAAAGACCATAGTAACCGACTTCGGCTTTACTGCGGAAATAAGATAAAAGAAACAAATCCATTCTTAAACCTAAATTAAAAAATTGGGAAGCGATAAAATACGTCAAGGTATAACCAAAGCGGAAGTCACTGCGATTAACTTTTACATTAATAAAAATCGGAATAAGACTTTTTTTTTCAAAAAAAAGCAGGATAAAAAAGAACATTGGGCCAAGAATTCCAAAGATAAAAATAACCGAACCTACGGTTATATTATTTGTCAAGATCATAGCTAAGACAACCAGTGTTTTCAAAAAATTGGCTAAATTCAGATAGATATTGGTTTTAACAAATTTTTTAGCTGCAAAAAGAATATTTTGGATAAAATTTTGCCAGATTAAAAAAAGAACTGAAAATGAAGTTAACCAAAGTTCCCACCAAGGGGATCCGGTTTTGAAAAAAATTTTATCCAAATAAGGGAACGTAAATAGAAGTATTAAAATAACAGTAAGGGAAAAAATAGACTGATAATAAAATGTACTTTTTATAAAGCGATAAAGTTCGGAAGTTTTTTTTTCGTATAAAGCCGGTAAATAAGAATAAATTGTTGCGGTAGTGCCAAAATCAAGAATATTAGCTAAGACATACGCGATTCCTAAGAGCACACTTAAAATTCCATATTGGGAAGGAGTCAGAATTCGAACTAAAATTAAGGCAAAAAAAGCTGTAAAAAAGACGTTGAGATAATTGCCAAGGGTATTAATCAGTACATTTTTACTGGTTGGTCTTCTGATAAAAAGAAGAATTCTTGGAATCATTGAACTATTGTAACAAAAACGGATGCAGTTATTGTTAATTTATAATAGTTTTGCTAAAATAATTCGATGGATTTAAAAAATATATTAGGTTATGTTGCTACAATAGTATCAACTTCAACTTTATTGCCTCAAATTTACAAATCTTGGAAAAGCAAATCGACATTATTTTATTTTTTAAGTTAAAATATAAATAATATATGAGAAAGATAGCTCTTGTCACAGGAATATTAGGCCAAGACGGTCCTTATCTGGCTGAGTATTTACTTTCCAAAGAGTATAAAGTCTATGGAATGGTGAGGCGTTATTCTAATCCAAATTTTGGAAACTTAGATTATTTAGGTCTTACTAACAAGATTGAATATGTTGAAGGAGATATGACAGACGAGTCATCTCTTTATTCAATAATTAAAAATATTCGACCTGATGAGGTATATAATTTGGCGGCTCAGTCTTTTGTTGGCGGGTCGTGGGAGATGGCAAAGCTGACAACAGAGATTAATGCTATAGGGGTTCTTTATTTACTTAATGCTATAAAATCTTTTTGTCCGACAGCTAAATTTTATCAAGCCTCAACATCAGAGATGTTTGGCCTCCAGCACGATAACGGATTTCAGGACGAAAAAACTCCTTTTCACCCCCGAAGTCCCTATGGAATTTCAAAAGTTTATGCTCACTGGACGACGGTGAATTACCGAGAAAGTTACGGTCTTTATACCTGCAGCGGTATTTTATTCAATCACGAGTCACCGATTCGAGGAATTCAGTTTGTCACAAGAAAAATTACTGATGGAATCGCCAAAATTAAACTTGGATTTAGCAGTAAGCTTTATCTTGGAAATTTAGATGCAAAACGCGACTGGGGATATGCTGGCGATTACGTTGAAGCTATGTGGTTGATGCTTCAGCAAAAGACTCCTGATGACTTTGTGGTTGGGACCGGCAAGAATCACACGGTGAGAGAATTTGCTCAGCTGGCTTTCAAATACGCCGGTTTAGATGACTATAAAAAATACGTTATAAGTGATGCTAGATTCAAACGTCCTGCCGAAGTGCCTGCGCTTTGCGCAAGAGCAGATAAAGCAGAAAAAGTTCTGGGTTGGACTCCTAGGGTGAGCTTTGAGGAATTGGTTAAGATGATGGTTGATGCAGATCTCAACAGATACAAAAATAAGTCAAAAATTAAAGGAGATAAATCAAAATTTTAATGCCGCCTTTAATATCCCAGAAATGTTTTTCAATCTTTCGCTAACTATCCAAGGCAAGTTTAAAAATAAGTCTTTCAAAGTCCAATTTTTTAGAATTACATATATCCAGTTCCTAAAGTCATAAAACTGCTTTTTTACACCCAGATCTTTTGAAGATGATTGACCAATGTGAATTACTTTAGATTTCAAAGAAACAAAATTTTTGTATCCTACCCGCTTAAGTCTTAAGGATAAATCGATATCTTCAAGATATGAGCTGAACTTTTCATCAAAGAGTCCGATTCTATTGAGTGCTTTTTTATTATAGATAACACAGGCCGCATTAGTGGCGTCGACTTCAATACAATTTTCAGTTACCAATACGCCACGGCCGTTGTCATATTGGTTACTTGTTATAGCTTCGGCTTTTCCTTTGGTTAAAATTTTAATTCCAACCGATTCTATTTCACCGCTCTCTTTTTTTATTACTGGGTTTAGCGAACCAATTTTTCTCACTTTAGTATTTGGAAGAATTGTTTCAAGCCAATCTTTAGTAAACAGAATATCGTCATTTGCCGTGCCTGTCCATCTACCAGTTGAGACTCTAAAACCAATATTTACCGTCGAGGCGAAACCTTTATTTTGCTCGATAGGAATAAAGCGGATTTCCTGATATCTCTTTCTCCATTCCCAAATATCTTTCGCTTCAATTGAGCTTGTTACAACGATCCATTCCACTCCAGAGGTAGATAGATCATTGTTTTCTAAAAAAGTTTCCAATAGTTGCTTTTTAAGGTTTGGTACTGTTATTGATGTTCCGGGGAATATTTCTGGTAGAAGTTTCCTAGAACTATATCTTTTTTTTATTAAAGTTACAATTAATTGTCCAAAAAGGTTAAAATGTTTTTTTGCATAAATTTCCATCGAGTTAAAAAAAATGTCTTTTTTAAATTGGTCGTCAAGTTTTTTAAAAGACTCTCCTCCGATATGTTTAATAGGTATATTGGTCCAGCCAATTTTATAATTATTTTTAATCAATCTTAAAGTCAGGTCACTATCCTCAAACCATAAGAAAAATCTCTCGTCAAAACCGCCTAAAGATTTTAAAACTGCTGATTTTATTAATAAACATCCGCCAAAAAGAGTTCGTTTAGAAAAAACATTCAGCCCAAGGAATCGATTAATTGGACTAAATTCGATAAGAAGTGAAAGAGGGGAAGGAAGAGGTTTTTGATATGAGTCTGTAGATTTGACTGAGCAAGCATCAAACGCATTGGATTCTGAATAATTGACCATCGCTTGAATTTGTATAGGAGTTATTTCACAATCAGGATTTAAAAATAGAAGTCTCTCCCCTTCTGCTTTAATCACTCCTTGGTTACAAGCGAAAGCGAATCCCCTATTAATTTTATTTTCAATAAGTTCTACCTGTGAAAAATCCCTATTCAGCCAGTTAAGGTTATTACCTGAGGCGTTATCTATGACAATAATTTGATAGTCTTTCGACGATTTCAAAAGTATGAGAAGATTTTTTAGAGAGTTAGATGTCTTCCAATGGATAATAATAATTGATAGCCTTTTTTTCATAGCTTAACTGCGCTTATTATAAATACTACTTACCTACTTAGGATTGTAGTAAGATCGGGAATATAATTTTTTAACAAAGTAAATATTTATGAAAAGTCCTGTCGTTTCGGTTATGACCATTACCCAAGCAGCAGCAATAATTCCAAATGACCGCACCAAAAACAAATTTAATACTAGATTAACCAATGTGTTTATAATTCCAAAAGGTAAAAAAGATTTAACAAGATTTGAGCTTTGTACTACTGTTGCTAAAGGTGAGTTAAGGAAAAATAAAAATATGACTAAAGAAAAAATTCTTAAGATATAAACAGCACCGAAATATTCTTGACGGAAAAAGGATGTGATAAGAAATGGAGAAAAGACAAATACTCCCAAGGCAAATAAAAGCCCAAACAAAAACATAATTAAGGTGATTTTTTTAAGTTGGCTAAATGTTATTCCGGCTTTTTTGGCAGAAACAGGAAATAAATTTTGCACCAAAGCAGATGGAAATAAGCTTAAAGACTCAAGAAAGCGATAGGCAAGCCCATATATGCCCAAAGCTGTATTTCCCTTTAAATAGGAAATGATAAAAGAATCTCCCTTATTATAAAAAAATGAAGTTAAAGTAAGATAAGCATAGGAAGAGGATGTTTTCAGAATTGAAAAGCTTTCGGAAAAAGAAATTTTTATAAACTTTAATTCTTTCCAAGGAAAATACCAGATTAAGGTAATAATAAGTGAAAATAAAAGAAGCGTTACCACTGTAAATAAATCTATATTCCGGTTAAAGAATAAATATCCTAGTAAAAAAAATGTTCCAATACTAGCAAGTTTTAGCGATGCCCTAAAAGTTTTTTTTCGTTCGAGGTAATATCCATCAGTCACAGATAGGTACGACATAGGAACCATGGACAAAATAAAAATAGTTGTAATTATCGAGCTGAAGATTTTGAAGGAGAATAATATTAAAAGCATAAGGCCACCACTGAATAAAAGCGTCATTGATCTGACGAATAAAATTCGATTGAACATGTTGGTTCTGCCAAAATTCTCGACATTTTTCATATAATATTGATTCAAACCAAAATCTGCGATGAAAGTAACAAATTGCAGAATCATAAAATACAGAGTAAATTGGCCATATTTTTCTGGCACTAAGACTCTGGCAAGAAGTATCCAGGCAAAAGTAGTTACAACTTTGCTGACAACCGAACCGAAAAAAAATATTCCTGATTGTTTAAATATTTGTCTAATCATTTAACAAGTTAAATCATATTCCCCAACTATATAATGTTGCCGGCCAAATTGAGTAAGGATTGTCGTCTAAAGGATAGTGGTCGAGATAAAGCTGTCTTTTGAGATTTTTTTGAGCGTATTCCTGCACATCTTGAGGCAAGGATGAGTCATCTATAAAAAGAAAGCCTTTTGGATATTTTTTCAGATAAAGTTGAAGATCTTTTTTTTCTAAAACTAGACGTAGACTTCCTCCTTTAAGTATTTTTTCTCCATCAGATCTTACTGAATAGAGAATCATCTTTGGAAGTCCATTTACATATCCTCCTTCATCAAGCCAGCGAAAAGCGATGATATTTTTAAAATCCTCACCCAGGTACCATCTGGCTCGATCCCACCAAGTTTCTATAACCACTATTTGATTATTTCCTTTCTCAACCTCTTTTCTTATTAAAAAATAAAATTGATGATAATCGACATTGGCTATTTCTCTAAAATCATGATTAAGAGAGTAATATTTTTTTGGTTTATTAACAAATTTATGCCCATTAAAAATGATAAATAGGGTTAGGATTATCGGAATTGCCACCTTGGTACGATCGTAACGATGGGGTAGATATTGAAATACATACCAGAGCGCATATGATGTTCCCATAAGAAAAAAGGGAAATATTGGCAGAAGGTATCTTGAGACGTATGGTTTGAAGATAAATGTGACAAAGACGAGATGGACAGCAATATAAATAAATAACGAAAGAGTCGTTTTATTTTTTTGAAAAAACAAAATCAAAAAGCCAATAATTGATAAAAAAGTTAATAGCCCATAATCTCTCCATAAAAATGAATGGTAATACCAAAAGTTATTGGTCAGGAACATTTTTAAGGAAAGCATGCGCAAAAGAGCCGCAATAAAACCGATTTTAAAAACCGTAAAAATCAAAACCAAAAGTAAGAAATAAAACCAAGATTTACTCAGTAAATACAATAAAGATTTATAACTTGTAAATAAGAAATGTATGAAAATGCTTACTAAAAAAAGGTAATAAAGTGGATGTGTGATTATGCCCAAAAATATTATGACTAAAAAACTAAATAACATAGGAGGGGTTATCTTATTCAAGGATATTAGTTTTAAATATAGAAAAAAACTTAATAAAACTAAAAATTGAAGGATGATGTATCCCCTAGCCTGACGCGACCAGGTAATTTCAAAATAGGAAAACGTCGTTAATAAACCGGCAGAAATCGCAGTCGGGAGATTAGTTAAATGTCTGGTAAGAAAGAAAACCACCAGAGGTACCATTGACCCAACTATAACTAATGGAAATCTAGCTGCAAATTCGTTGACGCCAAAGATTTTATATGAAGTGGCAATAAGAAAGTGGGTTGTGATATTATAATGTTCAAGAACCATATTTGGATTGAAAAAAGCGGAAAGTCCTTGTTCGAGAAATAATTTAGCTTGATTAGCGGAAGCAAATTCATCTACCCAAAAAGGTGGATTATTCGTCGAAAGTCCATAGATTCGGTAAAAAAAAGAAATTAAAAACAATACAGATAAAAAGCTAACCAGTGTTATTTTTTTTAGATTGAATTTTTCAGTCTTCACGATTAGAATTACAATAGGATATTAATACCAGAGTCGTTAATAATTATATCAACGTTATAATTTAAATTCTGAAATATGGATAAAACAGTCTATATTTGTACCGGTACCTGCAAAGCAGAGATTTCTGAAGAACAGTATAAGGACGGTTTAACAAAGTGCGGAACGCAAGGATGCACACATTTCGGACATACTTTTGAGAAAGTCTTGAATTGTCACGAATGCGGGTCATACTACAGACCAGGTGAACAACATTCGCATCTAGCCTGACTTGAGTAATTTTAAGAAATACAAAAGATCGGAGAGTATAATCATCCGCTGATATTTGCGTTTTTCTTCAAAAAGCGCTCGTTCTCCCCTCTCTTCATTTTCTTTTTGCACTTCAGGATAGGAAAAATTTATATCAACAGATTTAACTCTAAATCCTTTTTTTAAAGCGGTAATGAGGGGGAAATATTGTGTAGTCGAATAGTCTTCATAATCAAAGTGCGAATTAAGAAGATAGGTAGTCTTAGAAAATCTGAGTTGATATTTTTTGCTGAATAGTCGAAGAACTTTGAGATCGTTGGCAAAAACTCTCGGCCCAAAAAACAAATCGAAATCTTCTCCAGCTTTTAAAATTCCATTGGTCCGTAAAATTTTATTGTATAGTTTATTCCCTTCTATCTCCGATTCATACATATATAAAGGATAGGTTTTTTGAAAAAGAGCCATGTTCCTTTTAGGTACCACAATGTCAGCTTTCTTCTCCAAAATTGGACGGCAGATTTTTTCGATATGATCTAAAAGAGAAGTTTTTTCCGCTTCAGTTGAGATAATAACTTTTACATTAGGAATTTGTGAGGCTCTTTTAATAACTTGCCTCCTGGCAACAGACCTTTTTAGTGATCTTCTTTTGATTGTTATTAGTCCCCGAATTTTGGAGAGTACCTTTCGAAATGTTTTTGGGCTTTTTCCATCGGCAACCACAACTTTATAACCTAAATTTGTTGCTTTGCTAAAAAATTCTAGAGCCAAATCACCTCTTACTTTGTCTGTATCCTTAATGTTTCTTAATTTTCCTTGGTACCATTTTGGATAATAAGTGATTACTGCAATTGCTACAGACGAAGGATCAAAGTAAGTAAAATTCATACTTCAATTCTAACACATAACATTAGCCTATCTTGATTTGACGATTGCTTTAATTATGATACAATGACTTATCTACAAAATTAAAGCATTTTTTATAAAGATACGCCCGAAGTATTGACTCCTTTTAATAATTATTCTTTTGCTAATGAATTACATCTTGACCCAAAGTACCTTCAAAAATTGACCCCAAGCAGTTATTTGCCAAATTTTTTCAACAGTTTCCTCAAGCCGTAAGCAGAATATAATCAAAAATAAAAACTTAATTAAGCTCGCTAGAATTACACAATAACTTGAGATTTATTTTTAACTGAAGATTTCATATTATTTTTTATAGGTTGTTAAGGCAATGCTTGTAAAGACGAGGACGGTTCCTATAAGTAATCCACTATTAAGCTTTTCTCCTAATAAGAAAAACGCACTAATATAGGCAAAGATGGGAGTTAAATAAAGTGAAAATGAACCGATGACAGGATTAGCGTATTTGAATGAATACTGACTAAGGAGGTAACTTCCAACAGTAGCACATAAGGAAACATACAGTAGGCCGAATATTGATGTAGTATTTAAATTAAACCACCAAGGATTGTTTTGCGATATTTCAAAAAAAGATAAGACAAAAAAAGTTGCTGTAGCAACAAAGAAAAATATGGAAGTAATAATTAAGGGAGTGAATTTTTTTTGAAATTCCTTAGAATATACGGCATAAAATGACCAGCTGATTACACCAAGTGAGATTAATATATTTCCCTTTATATCTCCTGTAAAAGCTACGTTTTTTTGGATTAATGGCAATAAAATTACTAAAAAAACACCAATTAATCCAACAGTAATATAAATCCATCTTTTAATCGATAGCTTGTGCCCAAACAAAAAATAACTTAAGATTCCAACAATTAGCGGAGTTCCGGCATAGAGCATCTGTGCTATAGATGCCGTTGTTGTTTTTACACCGATTACGAACAAAGCAATATTTAAAGTAGGCAGAACGGAAAGAAGTAGAAGTTTACCAAAATCTCTATCAAACTTAATCTTTGATTTGAGAAATAAGGGAAGTAAGCAAATTGAAGCGATAAAAAATCTAATAAAGGAAAAGTTAAAGGGAGGAATATATCTAATTGTGATTTTGATTACTGTAGATACCGCACCTCCCAAGATTGATCCAGCAATAATTGCCACAACCGCCTTACTTTTGTTCGACATAATTTTGTTATTATATACTTATCACTATGCAAAATAAAGAACTTCTAGAAAAGCTTTGCAGATTGATAAGATACGATATTTTAACTTCAACTAGCACTGCCGGATCTGGACACCTAACTACTAGTCTGTCTGCAGTTGAACTCATGGCGGTTTTATTTTTTGCCAAAACCGAATTGGGTGAAAGCTTTTTCAGATACGACCTCAAAAATCCAAGTAATTTAGCCAATGACAAAATTATTTTTTCCAAAGGTCATGCCTCTCCCCTACTCTATTCTTTATTTCATGCAGCCGGAGCTGTATCTAATGAAGAATTATTAACCCTAAGAAAGTTTAACTCAAAACTTGAGGGACATCCTACTCCTCGTTTTCCTTTTGTCGATGTGGCTACGGGATCTTTGGGACAAGGACTATCAATCGGATTGGGAATGGCACTAGGACTTAAATTAAGAATTAAGAATTCAGAATTAAAAATAAAAAGAGAGCCAAAAGTCTGGGTTTTATTGGGGGATTCGGAGATGGCAGAAGGGCAGGTTTGGGAAGCTTTAGGAATAGCAGCTTTTTACAAATTAAATAATCTCATCGGGATCATTGATGTCAACAGATTAGGCCAACGGGGAGAAACAATGTTAGGGTGGGATTTAGAAACATATAAAAAGAGAATTGAGGCTTTTGGTTGGGAAGTTGTTATAGTTGAAGACGGTCATAATATTGAGACAGTATATAGCGCATTTAGAAAAATACTAAGCTCTAAACCCTATACCCTAACCCCTAAAGTGATTATTGCTAAGACAGTTAAAGGCAAGGGCGTTTCGTTTTTGGAAAATAAAGAGGGATGGCATGGAAAAGTACTTGATGAAAAGCAGTTAAAGGTGGCATTGGATGAACTTGGTGAAATTGATTTTAAAGTGAGAGGAAATATTTTACTACCAAATTTCCAATTTCCAATTTCTCCTTCGACAAGCTCAGGATCCCGAGCAAAGTCGAGGGACAATTTCCAATCAAATCCCAAATCCAAAATTCAAAATGAAAAAAAATTGCAATTTAATAATTATAAGCTGGGTGATTTAGTTTCTACGCGGCAAGCTTTCGGAGATGCTTTGGTGAAGATAGGAAAGACAAATCCAGATGTTGTTGTTCTGGACGCTGAAGTTTCCAACTCTACTTTCTCACAAAAATTTAAAGAAGTATTTCCTCAAAGATTTTTTGAGATGTTTATAGCCGAACAGAATATGGTTTCTACTGCTTTGGGTTTAGCAAAAATAGGATTCAAACCATTTGTCTCAACATTTTCAGCTTTTTTAAATCGGGCCTTTGATCAAGTTAGGATAGCGCAATATTCAGAGGGTAATTTAAAAATGGTTGGTTCACATGCTGGAGTTTTTGTTGGGCCAGATGGGCCATCACAAGAAGGACTCGAAGATATTAGTTTAATGAGAAGCATACTGGAGAGTATAGTACTTCATCCCTGTGATGCGGTATCCACCTACAAATTGACTTTACTATTACAAGAGGTTTTAGGCATAGTCTATTTACGGACGATGAGGGATCCCCTACCAGTTATCTATGATTTAAATGAAGAGCTCAGAATTGGTGGATCGAAAATTCTAAGACAAAGCGAAGCCGATAAGTTAGCGATAGTCGCAGCTGGAGTTACTGTACATGAAGCGTTAAAAGCCTATGACCTTCTGCTAAAAGAAAAAATAAATGTGTGTGTTGTCGATGCTTATAGTATAAAGCCGCTCGACCAAAAAACAATCTTTTCGATTGGAAAAAAATTAAAAAATATAATTGTTATTGAGGATCACTATCCTTTTGGGGGGTTGGGAGATGCAGTATTGTCTGCACTATCTCAAAAATCCGAAATCCGAAATCCGTCCTTCGACTTTCGCTCAGGACGCCCTGAGTTTATCGAACGGGCGAATTCCGAAACAGTTAACAATATGCAAAATTCAAAATTCCCATCTATCAACTTCGAGCATTTATGTGTTCGTAAAATCCCACGCTCTGGACAACCTGGAGAACTTTTGAGGTACGAAGAAATTGATGCAAGAGCTATCGTGAAAAAAATAAAAGAAATGTTATAAAATAGGTAGGTATGAAAGTGATTATCCTTTGTGGTGGAATGGGGACACGGATGAAGGAGGAGACAGAATTCAAGCCAAAACCGATGCTTCAGATAGGAAACAAACCCATCATTTGGCATATCATGAAGATTTACGCCTACTACGGCTTCAACGAATTTATCCTTGCCTT
>MGAI01000002.1:17682-28643 GCA_001789695.1 Candidatus Roizmanbacteria bacterium RIFCSPLOWO2_01_FULL_37_16
AATTTATCCTTGCCTTAGGATATAAAGGAGACTACATAAAAGATTTTTTCTTGAATCAAAAAGCATTTACTTCTGATTTTACACTTAATACCTATACTCACAAAGCCAAATTTTATCTTGAGGATAGATCAGAGGTGGATAGCTTTAAGATTACTTTTGTAGATACAGGTTTGGAAACTCTTCCAGGGGAGCGAATTCTTCGCTGTCAAAAATATATTCCAGAAAGAGATAAGTATTTCATGGTTACTTATGGTGACGGAGTAACAGATCTGGATGTTCATGATCTAATCAAATTCCATAAGAAACAAAAAACAATCGGGACAATTACGGGAGTTCATCCCAGATGGAAGTTTGGCTTAGTCAACATCGGAAGAAACAACAGGGTGTGGAACTTTGCTGAAAAACCAATAATGAGAGATTGGGCGAACGGCGGTTATATGATTTTTGATAAAAGGGCTTTCGCTTATATAAAACCAGGTGAGACAGAACATCTGCTTTTAAAAAGATTGGCTAAAGAGAAACAACTTTCAATTTATAAACATACAGGATTCTGGTTTGCCGTAGATACTCACAAAGAGTATGAAGAGTTGAATAAAATTTGGTTATCAGGAAGTGCACCATGGAAGGTATGGAAATGACTCGCATATTCAATATTTTTGCGAGTCATCCTGAATTTATTTCAGGATCCCATTAAAATTTTAAGATGCTGAAACAAGTTCAGCATGACAATGATTAATTTTAAAAATAGAAACATTCTCGTAACCGGTGGGACTGGTTTTGTCGGTTCGCATCTTGTTGAAGAGTTAGTCATGCAAGAGGCAAATGTTGTTACTACTTTCATTTCCACTAATCCCCTATCTTATTTCTTTAGTCAAAAACTCAATAAAAAAGTCAGGATGGCGCATGTTGATGTACGTGATTTTGAAAGCGTATTTGATTTGGTTACTAAAAATGATATCGAATACATTTTTCATTTAGCTGCTCAAGCTTTGGTTGAGACAGCTTACTATAATCCAAAAAAAACCATGGAGTCAAATATTATGGGCACGGTAAATATTTTGGAAAGCGCTAGATTATTTCCAAAAGTTAAAGCGGTAGTGGTGGCGTCAAGCGATAAAGCCTACGGAAAACTGGATTATCAAACCCTGAGGGTTAAAAAAGCAAAATATTTTGAAACAGATCCTTTAAAAGGCGATCATCCTTATGAGGTTTCAAAGTCAGCGGCAGATCTTATTGCTTATTCATATTTTAAAACTTACAACCTTCCGGTTGTAATCACACGATTTGGAAATATATACGGTGAAGGCGACCTTAATTTTTCACGGATAATCCCTGATATTATGCGAGCCATCATTAAAAAGGAGAAATTGGAAATAAGAAGTGATGGCACTTACGTAAGGGATTATCTTTATGTCAAAGATGTTGTTGATGGGTACTTAAGGTTAGCAAATAAAATTGAAAAAGTAAGAGGAGAAGCATTTAATTTTGGTTCCAGAGAAAGTTTATCAGTCATCGAATTAATCAAATCAATCGAAAGAATATTAAAGAAAAAAATAAACTATAAAATCTTAAATACTGCTAAAAATGAAATACCATATCAATCGTTAAATTATTTAAAAATAAAAAGAAAGCTAGATTGGCAACCAAAATACAATCTGGTAAAATCAATTGAAAAGATCTATAAGTGGTATAAAAAAATATTATGAAAGTAATTATTCTCTGTGGAGGTGAGGGCATTCGCCTGCGTAATCAGATCGATTATATCCCCAAAGGATTAGTTCATATAGATAACAAACCTCTACTTTGGCATATTATGAAGCGGTACTCACTCTTTGGTTTTAACGAATTTATACTCGCTTTGGGAAAATACGGCCACAAGATACGTAATTATTTTTTAAACTACAGCCTCTATATAAACGATCTTGGATTCACTTTAGGCGAAACCTATAAACCTAGATACTACAACGCCAGCCAAGAGGAAAGCTGGAAAATAATACTGGCAAATACTGGTGATGAGGCGCATACTGGAGCAAGAGTATTCAGGTGTGAAAAATATATTGATTCGAATGAATTTATGGTCACCTATTCAGACTGTTTATCCGACGTAGATCTGGGGAAACTATTAAAACAGCATAAAAAAAATGGGAAAATTGCAACGGTTACAGGCGTCAGTCCGCCTTTTCGTTACGGCGAATTTATAATGAAAAATAATAGTGTGGTTGATTTCAATCCGACTTCAAAATTATCTGCAATTAAGGGATATGTAAATGGTGGATTCATGGTATTTAACAAAAAAATTTTTAGCTATCTGAATTCCTATAACGAATGCACTTTAGAAAATGAAGTGTTTAAAAAATTGACAAAAAAAGGAAGCCTGGATGTGTATAAACATGATAAATTCTGGCAGCCTTTGGATAACGATCGGGAGTTTGAATATCTAAAAAAATTATGCGAAGAAAATAAGCGCTTTTGGCTTATGAAATGAGGTGACAACTATGAAAAATAAAATAAAGCGAGTAGTAATTCTTACTGGTCCAGGACATGAGGATCCAGAATTTATAGTGCCTTGGCTTGTACTCCCAGCAGAAGGTATAGAAGTAGAAGTAGCTACCAGTAATAATTTAGTTGTTATTGGAAAGCACGGATACCCTGCAAAGCCAACAATAACTTTATCGGATCTTGTTTCAAAAAATTATGATGCCGTTCTAGTTGCTGGTGGATACGAAGCCCCTGATCGTCTTAGACAAAAGACTGAAGTTATTAAATTTGTCCAAGAAATGTATAAAAAAGGGAAAATCGTAGCAGCAATTTGTCACGGCCCCTGGGTACTGGCTTCGAGTAATATTTTAAAAGGGAAAAAGGCAACTTGTTATCCAGGTATGAAAGATGATCTTATTAATGCTGGCGCCAAATACTTACAACAAGCTGTTGTGGTTGATGGAAATCTTGTAACGAGCGATCGCCCTGAGAGTACAGGATTTTGGGTAAAAGAGATAGTTAACAAACTTAAATAATTTCAGATTTAATATTTGTCATGAACATCGCAGTTCTGAATGAATGCTTTCTCCAAAAAAAACATCTTACAAAATTAAGAAAATTGGGAAAAGTTAGGGTTTATCCAACAACTAAGTCAGAGAAGGAAGCAATTGATAGATTAAAAAATGCTGATGTAGCGATTATTCACTGTTCACTGCTACCAATAACTGCTAATATCCTAAAACATGCCAATAGGTTAAAATATGTTTCACTGGCGTCGACTGGGTTTGACTTAGTCGATTTAAAAGCTGCAAAAGCTTCTAAAATCACTATATCAAATCTTCCTACTTATGGTACAGAAGCGGTATCGGAATTGGCATTCGCGCTTATATTTGCATTGGTACGTAAGGTAACGGTTTTAGATAGGTTGATGCGTAGAAAACCTTTTGAAATTAATTCGATCAAAGATTTGATTACTTCTCCCTATGTTGGTTTTAATCTAGTTGAAAAAACATTGGGGATTATCGGATTGGGAAGAATTGGTAGCAGGGTCGCGGAAATAGCTAAGGCAATTGGAATGAACGTCATAGCATATGATATTTTGCCAAGGAAAATGGCGGGCGTACGAATGGTAAAATTTGAAAATGTTCTGAAAGACAGTGATATTGTTACTTTGCATACACCATTAACCAGCGAGACATTAGACTTGATAGGTGAAAAACAATTAAAAATCATGAAGCCACAAGCTTTTCTTATCAACACAGCACGGGGGAAACTTGTAAATACTAAAGCTCTCTATAAGGCCCTAAAAAATAAAATAATATCCGGGGCTGGGATAGATGTTTTAGCCGAAATAGATAAATCCAATCCCCTTTTAACTCTTGATAATGTAATAATCACACCCCACTCCGCATGGTATACAAAGGAATCCTTTGAGAATATTGCTGATACTGTAGTAGCTAATATCGAGGCATACATAAAAGGAAAGCCGATAAATGTAATTACTTGAATATGATAAAAAGAATTTATGTTTCAGAATTGGATCGTCATAATTTATCCAAACATAAAACAATAGAAGGAAAAGCAAGGGACAGATTTGATTATAGAAATATTGTAGTAAAAAAACCTTGGGGATATGAATATCTTTTATTTGAGAATGATTTTGTTGCTATATGGGTTCTTCATCTTAAAAAAAGTCATGGGACCTCAATGCATTGCCACCCTATGAAAAAAACTTCTTTAATTGTGCTTTCGGGAAAGGTGCAAAGCTCTACTCTATCTGGATGGTTTGATCTTGAGGTTTTAGACGGGTTGATCATAGAAAATGGCGTATTTCATAGCTCGAAAGCTTTATCAAATAATGTATTTATCATGGAAATAGAAACACCTCCTTTTAAAAAAGATCTGGTAAGACTGAAAGATATGTATGGAAGAGAGGGTAAAGGATATGAAGGGAAAAACAAAATGTCGCGCCAACTTAACAAATTCAATCACATTTTTTTTGAGGAAAATGATCTAGTGAAACAAGAAAAAAAGAGGTTAAAAAGCGTTGTGATTAATCTAAAGTATTGCAAATCAAATTTGTTAAATCAAGAAATAATAAAAAGTAAAAGCAAAAGAATTTATAGCCTACTAGAGGAAAAAATAATCAACTCAAGCCATAAGCAAGTTTTTGGCGTTGGCTATGTTTTTTTACCCGAAGATCTTGATAAATTTGAGAATATTAGGATGTATAATAATTGCTTGTTGTTATCTATGGAGTTGATAAAGATGTGATTTACCATTTCTTAACTTAAAATGTGATTAAACTATCAGATTACATTGCAGAAAAACTAAGGGACGATTATGGCGTTAAACATGTTTTTATGATCACTGGTGGAGGTGCGATGCATCTAAATGATTCTTTCGGGAAAACACCTGGACTCACCTTCATCTGCAATCATCACGAACAAGCTTGTACAATTGCAGCAGAGTGCTATGCCAGATTGAAAAATGATATCGGAGTTGTAAACGTAACTACAGGACCTGGAGGAACAAATACTTTTACAGGTTTAATTGGCGCTTGGTTGGACTCAATTCCAATGCTTATTATTTCAGGACAGATCAAGAGGGAGTGGTGTATATCTACATATCCTGAAATAAAGTTAAGGCAGATAGGTATCCAAGAGATTAATATTGTCGATATGGCAAGGCCAGTTACAAAATACTCCAAAATTGTTACGGATCCGTATAACATTCGATACGAGCTAGAAAAAGCAATTTATATTGCAAAATCAGGTAGACCTGGCCCCGTCTGGCTTGATATTCCTCTAGACGTGCAGTCGGCTCAGATCGACGTTAAAAGACTAAGCCCATTTGATCCAAAAGAAATAGAGTTTAAGCCCGATGAAAAACTTTTTAAAGAACAAATAACTAAAACAATAGAACATCTGAAAAATTCAAAAAGGCCGGTTATCATTGCCGGTTTTGGAATACGTTTAGGCAAGGCAGAGGATTTGTTTTATCAGCTGATCAAGAAGCTAAAGATTCCCATTGTTACATCTCTTTCTTCTCACGATTTGATGTGGGAGACTCACCCGCTTTATGGAGGGAGGTTTGGTTTATATGGAACACGCGGAGGTAACTTCGCTGTGCAAAATTCGGACGTTTTACTGGTTATGGGATGCAGAATGAATCTTTGGGAAACTGGGTATGAGTATAAAACATTTGCCAGAGAAGCTATAAAAATAATGGTAGATGTTGATAAAGACGAAATGAAAAAACCAACTTTTAAACCAAATATTCCAATAAATATAGATATTAAACTTTTTCTCGAAGAAATGCTAAATCAATTAAATAGGGAGAAACTACCAAGTTATTCAGGGTGGTTAAGAAAAACAAAATATTGGCATAAAAAATACCCAAATATTTTGCCGGAATACAAAAAAGAAAAAAAATATGTCAATTATTATTATTTCATGGGCGAACTGTCAAAAGTGCTTAAGAGTGATGATATTATAGTGACTGGCAACGGGACTGCTTTTACTGGCACCTGTCAAGCTATTCAGCTTAAAAAAGGACAGAGACTTTGTATTAATATCGGATGTGCTTCAATGGGTTGGGATCTTCCGGCGGCGATCGGCGCTTATTTTGCCAGCACGAAAAAAAGAATAGTTTTAATTACAGGTGATGGTAGCATCCAGTTTAACCTACAAGAATTAGAGACGATAGCGTATCGTAAGTTACCTATTAAGATATTTCTTATCAATAATAACGGCTATGTGGCAATACGGATAACCCAAGCAAACTTCTTTAAGAGGTTATTTGGAACTGATAAAGATCATGGCGTGGGATTTCCAGATATGCAAAAGATTGCCAAAGCCTATGGAATACCGTCAATGAGAATCAAAAAGCAAAAAGAACTAAGAGAAAAGTTGCGAAAGGTTCTTGCCTCGAAAGGGCCGTTTCTTTGCGAAATAATGATGCCTCCTGATCAACCCTTAATCCCCAGAACAAAAACGATTGTTAAACCCGACGGCACTCTTGTTTCAAAACCCCTCGAGGACATGTATCCTTTCTTACCCAGGAATGAATTTAGGAAGAACATGTTTGTGAAACCGATTAATGCTGAGATATAAGCCCAAAAAAAGTAACTTCAAAATTTTTCAAATGCTATGAAATTGAAAATATTGCTTACTGGTGGAAACGGATTTATCGGAAGAAATTTTATAGAACAAAAAAATAAAAAATATCATATTCTCCACCCCACTCATTCAGAATTGGATTTAGCACGTACAAAGGCTGTTGATAATTTTTTCAAAAAAAAGGGTCCTTTTGACATAGTTTTGCATGCGGCAACGGTGGGTGGAAAACGTAGCGAAAAAGGGATGCGCGATGTTGCGGAAATAAATCTTCGTATTTTTTTTAATATTATTCGTAATAAAAAATACTGGAAAAAAATGATTCATTTTGGAACGGGTTCAGAGTACGACAAATCACAAGATATCAAGGACGTTAAAGAAGGTGATTTTGGGAAAAGAATTCCAGCAGACAGTTTTGGATTTTATAAATATGTCACAGCAAAATATATAGAGTCTTTACTACTTCCTATCTATCATATACGTTTGTTCGGAATCTATGGAAAATATGAGGATTATCACGTTAGGTTGACCTCAAATCTCATCTGTAAATATATTCTCAGACTTCCTCTGACCATGATTCAAAACGCATACTTTGACTATCTCTATATTGACGACCTTATAAAAATTCTTGACTTTTTTATCGAGAAAGAACCAAGATATAGATTTTACAATGTAGGAACAGGTAAAAGTATCTCTTTATTATCAATCGCAAAAATAATCAATAGATTGAGCAATTATTCCATGCCAATTAGAGTTCTAAAAAAAGGCCTTAATAAAGAGTATACCTGTGATAATAGTCTCTTGAGGAAAGAACTGAAAAACTTTAGATTTACACCGATTGGAGAGGGAATACGAGTGTTATACTCTTGGTACAAGAAAAATTGGAAAGATGTTGATATAAAAACAATTATTGAGGATCCACATAACAAGTTATGAGAGAAATAGAAAAACCAAAGGGTGTACTGTTTGATATGGATGGCGTAATCACAACCTTGGACAATAATCTGCTGGCTTGGAAAATTGTTTTTAAAAAAAAGACAGGGATAGGAATGAAAGATGAGGATTGGTACGTGTTAGAAGGGAAATCCCCTCCTCAAATTGCAGAAGAAATACTTAAAAAATATAAACATAAAATTTCATCTCAGTTAGTTACTGATATTGCAACCTTTAAGCAATATTTTTTTAATAAAATTACCAGCAAAAAAAACGTAAAATTATATCCCTTAGTTGTAGAAATTCTTACTTTTCTCAAAGAAAGTAATATTAAGTTAGGGTTAGTAACCGGTTCAATACTGGAGCGGGTAAAAGGAAGCTTGCCTGAAGAAGTTTTTGCTTTGTTTGATGTTTTTGTGACTGCTGATGAGGAGATGAAAAAGAAACCATTTCCTGATCCATATCTCAATGCGGCAGCTTTACTGGGATTTGATACGACTGTCTGTTGGGTAATTGAAAACGCTCCCTTGGGAATTAAATCGGCAAAATCAGCCAAATGTTATTGTATAGGTTTGCTAACAACTTTAAAAGATCAAAAAAAGTTATCAGACGCCGGTGCGGATAAAATTTTTAAAACGCATAATGAACTTTTCGCATATTTTAAGAGCATATTCTCATAAATTAAATTCAAGTCCAATCGATTAATCGATTGGACATTAAATAATTTTTGATTAATTGATGAGTAAAAAACTTATCTCAATCGGAGTCCCCTGCTTCAATGAGCAATTAAATATATTTCCAGCTTATCAGGCTTTAAGAAAAGTTGCCTCACAACTTAAGAAGTATGATTTTGAGTTTGTTTTTGTAGACAACGGGAGTTTAGACAAAACGAGAGAGAAAATTCAAACAATTGCTAAGAAAGATAAGAAAGTTGTTGCTGTGTTTTTATCAAGAAACTTTGGACCTGAAGCGACTCCACAGGCGGCTCTGGATTTTGCCAAAGGCGACGCTTTTATCCTTTATGAATGCGATCTTCAGGATCCGCCAGAATTGATAAAACAATTTGTCAAAAAATGGGAAGAAGGTTTTCAGGTGATTGTTGGCATGCGGACAAAAATTGAAGATAATATTTTGATGACTATGGCACGCAGAGCGTTTTATAAAATTTTTAAGAAAATATCAAACATTGACGTTCCGGTTAATGCAGGATCATATGGTATTATTGATCAAAAAGTAATTCAGGCATTAAAATTACTTCCTGAAAAATACAGGTTTTACAGAGGGTTAAGGTCATGGGTGGGATTTAAGACGACTTATATTAGCTACAAACGTCGTGAAAGAGAAAGAGGTAAAACGTCATATAATTTTTTTGATTACATTAAACATGCAGAGAGAGGATTTTTTGGTTTTTCTTATCTGGTCTTAGACATAATGGTATATAGCGGTTTTCTTTTGGTTTTTTTTTCTTTTCTCTTTATCGTTTGGTATCTTTATATTGTTTTTGTTTTTGGCAATCCTATCAATGCTTCAATTCCTTTAATGTTAGCCATAGTTTTTTTTGGAGGAGTACAACTTTTAGCAATTAGTATCATAGGAAAATATATCCAGGTAATAATGGAAGAGACAAAAGGAAGACCGGTGTATATTGTAGAAGAAACGATTAATAGCAAAGTTAATTAGTTAACGGGTTAAAAAGTTAACGAGTTAATAAAATGAAAATAACAAGATTTGAAGATTTAGAAACATGGAAATTAGCTTTAAAAATTACTAAACTTATATATGATTTAACTTCAAAAAAGGAATTTAGTAAGGATTTTGAGCTCAAAAATCAAATAAGAAGAGCAATTATATCTGTTTCATCCTGCATAGTAGAAGGATTTGAGAAAAACAATAATAATGAACTTAAAAGATTTTTAAGTATTGCTAAAGGATCGTGTGGCGAAGTAAGAAATGATCTCCATATCGCTTTAGCGGTGAATTATATTACACAAAGTGAGTTTAATGAATGCAATGAAATGCTTCTAGAACTTGCCAGAAAAATTGGAAGTTTTATTAGTTATCTTGAAATTCAGAAATCAAAAGGTAATTTTATTAAAATGCGTTAACCCGTTAACGCGTTAACTTTTTAACTGAATAACAATGAAGAACAGATTTATTCCCGGTAAAACCTATGTCCGTGTATCTGGTAAGGTGTTTGATGATGAAGAAATTAACAATGCAATAAAAGTGGCCAAAGACGGTTGGTGGACAGAGGGTGAGTTTGGAAAAAAATTTGAGAGTGATTTTAGAAAATTTATGGGAGTAAGGTATGTATCTTTGGTGAATTCCGGCTCATCAGCGAATTTGGTTGCGCTGGCATCTCTTACCTCAAAAGTTTTTGGTGAAAGAAGATTGAAAGCCGGCGATGAATTCATCACAACGGCGGTAGCCTTTCCTACAACGGTTAACCCCGGAATTCTCTATGGTTTAAAACCCGTATTTATTGACTCTGATATTGATACCTTAAACGCCAATGTTGATCAACTTGAAAAAGCCATCACGAAAAAAACAAAACTGATCATGATGGCTCATACCCTCGGTAATCCTTACAATCTTGATACGGTAGTGAGGTTGGTTAAAAAATATAACCTGTGGTTAATAGAGGATTGTTGTGATGCTTTAGGTTCTCGCTACGACGGAAAATTGGTTGGCACTTTTGGCCATGTAGCAACTTTTAGTTTTTATCCGGCTCATCAAATAACTATGGGTGAAGGTGGCGCAGTAATAACTCAAAATCCACTTATACATATGGCAGTTCGCCAGTTTAGAGATTGGGGACGGGACTGTTGGTGTGATACGGGAAAAGACGATACCTGTCGAAGAAGATTCGGCTGGAAGTTGGGAGATCTGCCATTTGGTTATGATCATAAATATTCCTATTCTCAAATAGGATACAATTTAAAACTGACGGATTTTCAGGCGGCGATTGGAGTTGCCCAACTGAAGAAACTCTCTTACTTCATTAAAAAAAGAAAGGAAAATTTTAAAAAATATTACGAGTTTTTCAAAAAATATGAAAAATATTTTATTTTGATGAAAACATCAGCAAAAGAAGATTCCTGCTGGTTTGGTTTTCCTTTAGTGGTTAAAAAAGAAGCGCCTTTTACCAGAAATCAGCTGACCGAATACTTGGAAAAAAATAATATAGGGACGCGCAATGTATTTTCTGGAAATTTATTGAGACATCCAGCGTATAGAGATATTAAATATAAAACCGTAGGGAATTTGAAGAATGCAGATTACGTTATGAATGGGGCTTTTTGGCTGGGGGTATTTTCAGAAATTGATGAGGCAAGAATAAAATACGTGAAAAAAACCATCAGAAAATTTCTTGAATTGTATTGCTGATATACTTTACCTCCTCATTAGTTAAATGAGGATGAACAGGGATTG
>MGAI01000003.1:0-13278 GCA_001789695.1 Candidatus Roizmanbacteria bacterium RIFCSPLOWO2_01_FULL_37_16
AAGAGGGAGCGGAGAAAATGGCACATAAGCAGATTACCCGCTTACTCTATGATAAAAAATACATTAAAAGCAGTTGGTGGTGCCAGATGGTGACTGTTGGCTATGAATATGAAAAAGGCAAACGAGTCATTGGGTAGGCCTATAAGAAAGGAAATGTTGTGTCGGCTAAATATTACGGAATGCCTGATACTTTTCCGATGGAAACGACCATAACCATAACTTTTAAAGAAAAGGATGGCCCTTCGACTTCGCTCAAGACAAGTAAAACAGAAATGACTCTATATTATCCCAGTGCAGAAGGAATCGAAGGAAAGATGCTTGACGATATGACCCAGGGATGGAATCAGTCCTTCGATAAGTTACAATCCCGAGTAGAATCGAGGGACTCAGGACTGTAGTCCTTCGATAAGTTACAATCCCGAGTAGAATCGAGGGACTCAGGACTGTAGTCCTTCGATAAGTTACAATCCCGAGTAGAATCGAGGGACTCAGATTATTTTTAAATGTTTTAGAAAGGGGAGAATCCGAAGATTTACGTTTGACACTTTTAATTCTGTTTTGTTATCATTCTTTTAATGAAGAAAACTCTTCCGTTACTTATTATCTTTATATTTCTTTTGGTGGGAGTATTCGGGATACATGCAATAATAGATAAAGAGGGGGAAATGACCGATTGTCCTCTAAAGAGCGACACCGCTTCACTTTGTCCGATGGGGATTATGGAGCATATTGCCAGGTGGCAGCAGATGTTTCTGGCAGTAATTCCGCAATTAAGTTCGCTTTTAATTGCTTTTTTTGTTAGTTTGGTAGGTTTCTTTTTAGTCTTAAAAATCTCATCCGGACCATCTCCTCCCAAGACGTTTCATCTCAAATATTTTCAGAAAATTCACCCCGAAAGCAATTTGTTTGATTATCTGCTTGTTGCCTATTCCAGCGGTATTCTTCAGCCTAAAATCTATAGCTAAAAAAACTCCAGGTCCTTTCTTTCTTTTTATAAATTATTAAAAATTCTTATGAACGATGAAAATAACTTAAAAAAATTAAAACTTAAAATTCACGGTATGCACTGCGCTAGCTGTGAGATATTAATCGAGCGGAACTTTAAAATGATTCCGGGTGTTGAAAAGGTAAACGTAAACCAATTTGACGGAAAGGCGAAAGTTTATTGTTCAAAAGCACCAACCCTTAAAGAATTTCAGGCTTCAGTCCGCGCAGACGGATACGCAGTGACTCCTTGGGAGGAACCCCACTACCCCGCCGAATCGGCGGGTTCGCGGGGCATGGCAAAAACCGATTATGGAGAATTAGGATTGATCTTTCTTATTGTTGTGGTTTCTTACCTTATGCTGCGCGAGATGAAGCTTATTCCGCAGCTTAGCCTCTCGCAGAATATGAGCTTGGGTTTTGTCTTCTTGATTGGATTGGTGGCCGCAGTCTCAACCTGTATAGCAGTTACCGGGGGACTGCTTTTGGCGGTTGCGGCAAAATACAATGAGGAAAATCCCTATCTTGACCGTTTGCAAAAATTTAAGCCGCACATTTTTTTCAACTTAGGCAGAATCGCTTCCTACACCTTGCTTGGAGGATTGGTTGGGTTATTAGGATCTGCTCTTACTTTATCAGCCAAGGCAAACGGGACTATAACTATTTTAGCAAGCTTTGTCATGCTCATTTTGGGATTTCAGATGTTAAAAATTTTCCCCAAGTTAGGCCGATTCCAGCTAAAGATGCCCAAGTTCATCGGACACAAAATTCACGAGATGGCAAGTGGTAAAAACAAAGCTGGTCCAATCTTACTTGGCGCATCAACTTTTTTCTTACCCTGCGGATTTACCCAGTCGCTTCAGCTTTATGTTTTGTCAACAGGCAGTTTCACAAAGGGAGCTTTGACTATGCTGGCTTTTTCCTTGGGGACTTTACCGGCATTAATGTCTTTGGGGACGATTTCAAGTTTTGCTAAGGATAGACTTCAGCATTATTTTGTCCGATTTGCCGGAGTAATAGTTATAATGCTAGCTGTATTCAACATTGGAAACGGCTTAAATCTGACTGGTTTAAATATAAATGTACTCGGAGTATTTCAGAAAAACAGCGCAAAGGCGATCGATCAGAATGTACAAATGGTTAATGGCAAACAGATTGCCAAGATGCAAATTTCAGGATTAAGTTATACACCAAATAAATTTACTGTCGTCCAAGGAGTTCCGGTTACGTGGCAGATAGATGCTCAAGATGCAGCAGGCTGTGCTCAAGTAATAATCGCTCCGAAACTCGGAATCGTTAAAAATTTGTCAACGCAGGGAACAACAACGATAGAGTTTACACCAAAGGAGACTGGAGAGTTTCGCTTTTTCTGCGGCATGGGAATGACAACACCGGGATCAGCCTTTATAGTTGTCCCAAAAACCTAAGAATTAATCTTCAAATTTTATACTGCCACCTCATTTTCCCAAAAAGAAACCCGATAAGAAGAGGAAAAATTGAGATGAAGATTAGGAAATTTTTTGCCACTTCCTCTTTTCCGTAGTAATTAAAAATGGCAAACAATAAAATATAGCTTAGGATTCTTGCAACTCCCAATACAGTATCTCTTTCGAGAAGTAAAAAATATTTTTTTTGCCACGATTCTTTATACTCATCGATGGTGTTTAAAATGGCTGAAGAGGTAGGAATTGTAAGAAACGGCGTGCCGATATTAAAAAAGATAACCAAAAGTGCAATTCCCACCCAATTTTGCAGTAAGCCAAAAAATAGAATACCTAGCGAAGCTCCGATTGCCCCGAGTTTGTAGAGGTTTTTGTGTTTGGATAAAAGCCTGCCAGCAGTGAAGCTTATTACGGCTGTCAAAAATGAGCTAAATGTTGTAAGAGTACCAAGCTGTGATTCTGAATTGAGGATGAGGAATAAAAGAATTGCGCTTAGCGTATTGAAGATATGATCATACATGCCGAATAAGAATTGTTGTGACAATACTGATTTCCAATTTGAAATTCTTTTATGAGTTATGATTTGCGTAAGGTCAAATTCAATACCAGAATGAGAAGGGAGATTTGCTGCAAATAAAAAAATAAGAAAATTTAAAATAAGAACAATAAAAAATAAGATGTAATAGCCGATAAACGGAATAGGCAAAAATTGATTACCAAAAAAGATGATGAATCCACCTATAATAGGTCCCAAGCTTGTGGCTAAATAGATAAGCGCAGTTCCTTTGCCAAAATAATGATCGCGTTTTTCTTGGCTGGTAAGAATGTATTGGGAAAGATTAAACCCACTCCAATAGTGTCCATGTCCAATACCCATAAGGATTCCCAAGGGGATAATGTAGTAAACAGACTGTTCTCCTAAAAAAAGAATCAAAACCCACATCAAAGAAAACGTAAGCAAACCAGTTTGAATCAATCTTTTTGAGGATGTTAACTTTAGTGTCCAAGCAGAAGTGAGGTAAAAAATTAGGAGAAAGATCAGCGCGGTTATATTAAAAAGAATAACCTGATTAAAACCAGCGAGCTTAAAAAGAAAAATTTGTAAAAATATACTCGCCAACGAGCCAGAGAAGAAGAAAAAGGTTTGGATTTTAATTAAATGATTTTCTTCATTAGACAGCATCTCTATATTTTATACCTTTTCAAAAGAAGTGAGTTGGCGACGACCGAGATTGAGCTCGTTGCCATGGCGAGTGAGGCAAATATTGGATTAAGAAGAATTTTTGCAAAAGGATAAAGGACGCCCATCGCAACCGGGATAAGAATCACGTTGTAGCCAAATGCCCAAAATAAATTGAGTTTGATCGTTCGCATGGTTTTTTTAGACAGATTTATTGCTGCGGCTACCGATTTTAGGTCCTTATTAACTAAAGTTATATCTGCAGCTTCGATGGCTACGTCAGTTCCTGTGCCCATAGCAATACCTACGTCTGCTGCAGCTAAAGCCGGCGCGTCGTTTATGCCATCTCCTACCATCGCAACCTTTTTACCTTCCTTCTGTATCTTTCTCACCTCTTCTTCTTTTTGATCCGGTAAAACTTCAGCCAGAACTCTTTTTATACCGGATTTTTTTGCAATTGCTTGGGCTGTTCTTTTATTGTCACCTGTGATCAGGGCAATTTCAATCCCCATTTTTTGCAGATTGGCGATCGCCTCTATTGCCGAATCTTTTATCGTGTCTGCAACAGCAATAAGACCAAGAAGCGTCGAGGGTATAGGGGATAGGGTATAGGGTCTAGTGGCGAGCATCATTACGGTTTTTCCTTCTTGTTCTAATTTTTCTATTCTTCTCTCTTGTCCAGAATCCAGTCTGACTCCTTCTTTTTCCATTAATTTTCTATTTCCTAAAATTATTCTTATCCCCCCACCCTTAATCCTTTCCCCTTTCAAGTTAATATTCCCTTCAACACCGTGCCCGGCTATTGCTTTGAATGCTTCGACTTTGCTTAAGGCGAGTTTTTTTTCTTCGGCTTTTTTAACAATTGCTTCAGCCAGCGAATGCTCCGAACCCTTTTCAAGAGAGGCAACCAGTCGGAGTAGTTCTTTAACGGGATCCTTCGACTCGCTACGCTCGCTCAGGATGACTGACGAATTCAAAGGTATAATGTCAGTCACCTCCGGCTTTCCTTTAGTCAGTGTGCCTGTTTTATCAAAAATAATGGTATCTATCTTGTGGGCAGTCTCCAAACTTTCGGCGTCTTTGATCAGGATTCCATGCTCTGCTCCAATTCCTGTTCCTACCATGATGGCTGTGGGAGTTGCAAGTCCCATCGCGCAAGGGCAGGCGATGATAAGTACCGCGACCGTATTGAGCATGGCAAATAAAAATGCAGGACTCGGACCGAAGTTATACCAGACAACAAAAGTAGCAATTGCTAGCATGATGACAACAGGAACAAAATAGGAAGAAATCAAATCTGCCAACCGCTGGATGGGAGCTTTGCTGCCTTGGGCTTCCTGGACAAGTTTGATGATTTGAGCAAGCATGGTTTCTTGACCGACCTTGGTTGCTTTATAGACAAATGTTCCGGTTTTGTTGATGGTTGCTCCAACAACAGTATCACCTTTTGTTTTATCAACCGGAATGCTTTCACCAGTTACCATCGATTCATCAATAGAGGATTGTCCTTCCATAATTATTCCATCAACCGGTATTTTTTCTCCAGGTCTAACGCGAATAAGGTCGTTGATTTTTACGAGTTCGATTGGAATGTCGATCTCGTTACCGCTGCGAATCACTCTTGCGGTCTTAGCTTGAAGCCCAATGAGTTTTTTGATTGCTTCGCTTGTTCCGGCTTTGGCTTTTGCTTCGAAATATCTACCAAGAAGTATTAAGCCGATGATTATAGTTGAGACATCAAAATAGGGTATAGGGTTTAGGGTATAGGGAGCCAGAAGTTGGGGGAAAAAGGTGACAAAGGCAGAGTAGCCATAAGCAACAGTTGTTCCTATGACAACAAGCGTGTCCATATTGGCGACTCTGTGTTTTAAGGCGGGGATAGTAGCTTGATAAAAGCTATATCCTGCCCAAAATTGCACGGGTGTTGCCAAAAGCAGATGAACGAAGAAGTTCTGCAGAATTAGTGGAGAAGTATTCATTAGTCCGGGAAAGCTTCCCCAGAGTATCAGTCCTCCTGCGATCAGACTAAAAACTGATTTAAGGCGCAAATCTTTTAATTCTTTTTGTTTTTCCAGTTTTTCCGCATCTTCGTGTTCGATCACGTCTTTGATTATAGCCTTGTAGCCAACCGAAGATACTGCAGACTCGAGCAGACCATCGGTTACTTTTTCTGGAGCATAGGAAACTGTAGCTTTTCCGGTTGCAAGATTGACAACAGCGGAAGAAACTCCTTCAACTTTAGCAAGCGAGTCTTCAAGAATTTTGACACAAGAAGCACAGTGCATGCCTTTGATCGTAAAAGTCCGCTTTGTAAGGGTATAGAGCATAGGGGTTAGGGTTTAGAATAAGACAACTTATTAATTAAAACGTTTAACATTTTCATAATCTCCTGAAGAAGATTGTTAAGTATAGTTTTTAAAAACTAAACCCTATCCCCTAATCCCTAACCACTATCTTGCCATGGAACATATTCATGCCACAGGCAAAGTCAAACTCGCCGGTTCTTTTAGGTGTTATTTCGATTGTCAGTTTTTGATTTAGAGGTAGGGTTTTGCGGATTTTAAAGTCGGGTAATACCACTTCTTCAAGACAGCTTGAGGGATCCTTGCGGATAAAATTAAGTTTGGTAGTTTTTCCTTTTTTTAAAGATATAACTTCAGGTGAGTATCCACCTTTTACGCTTATATCAATAGAGTCAGAAGCAGCAACTGCCTCTTCCTCTTTTTTCATTAAAAAAAACCAGTAGGTAAAGATTATTGCAGTAAGACCGAAAATCGTCACAATTAGTTTATCGGCAGTCATAGGTTTTTTCTTTCGAGAATTTTCATAATTTCGGCAATGGCTTTTTCACTCTCACCTTTTTTTATCGACTCGGAGGCACAGGTTTTTAAGTGATTCTCGAGTACAAGATTGCCTGTTTTTTTTAGGCCTTCTTGAATTGCCTGGAGCTGATGCAAAACATCGATGCAGTATTCTTGATTCTCAACCATAGTAATGACCTTTTTTAAATGGCCAAGAGAAATTTTGAGACGATGCGAAATTCTTTCCTGTAAATCTTTAGGCTTATACACAGTAAAAACTTTTTAATTTGTAAGTTTCAATTTCACGTTTATTTAAATCCCCCCTATAGGGATATAGTAACATAATACAAAATAGAATTCAAGCAATCTTATGTCTTCATAAATCTTTAACCTTTTTAGATTAAGATTGATATTAGAAAGTAGGTGAGTTGTATGAAAATTGATAAAGTGGTCTTAGCAAATGCTTTTGCTCTAACCATGGGAATAACTTATATAGTTTGCCGTCTTTTGGTTTCACTTTTCCCAAGGCTTTTTATGCAAATTACCAGATCCTGGTTTCATCTTATTGATTTAACAAGAATAAGTGGAGCCGATCTTGGTTTGGAGCTATTTATCTTAGGCTTACTAAGTTCCATCGTATCCGCTTGGTTATTTGGATACCTTTTAGGCTGGAGCATTGAGTATTTCAGTAAAAAGTAAGAAATGCCTTCCCCAATTGCTGATTGATTAAAGTGATTAAAATCACTAAAATTTATTTGATGGATACCGATTTAATAAAAGGACAAATTACTTCTTTAAAAAATAAACCTCAACTTAATAGGAGAGAACGAAGGTATTTAGCAAAACTCGAAAAAAAACTGCTTCCAGATAAAAAGGCAAACTCATTTCAGTGGAATGGTACAGTTACGAAATTCTTTATAGGATTATTCGTTTTACTAATCGTTGGAGGAGTAATTTGGATTACAAAATCTCAACCGAATCTTCCTCCAATCGATATGGAAGGCCACATAGAACAAAATCCTCCCTCGCACATATCCGATCAAGAAATGCCCGAACCTATCCAAAAACATATGCTCGAACATGCAGACGGAGACGGAGAGCCTGGAGTAATCATCCAATATAACTGCAAAATGTATAGTTGCGAAAAAGATACGATTGAGAAATTAAAATCGCTTGTCAAAAAATATCCTGAAAATGTTTATTTGGCACAAGGGAACTACGATGGCATGATTATTTTGACTAAAAATGGACAGAGAGAGATTCTAGAAAAATTGGATGAAAAAAAGATTAAAGAATTTATTATCAATTAGGGAGAATTGTTGGAAGGATGGTGAGAGAAAATGAATAATCAATCATTATTATACGGGATAACCGGTCTTTTACTGGGAATTGTCTTTACTGTCTTCTTCGCCTCAAGTGCGGTCAATAATAACAATACTGGTATGATGCAAATGATGGGAATGCGAACCAATATAATGAGGCAACAAGAAACAAGCGGAAATATGATGCAGGGAGAGGAAAATAAAGGCATGGGAATATCTATGGATGACATGATGCAGTCTATGGAAGGAAAAGAAGGCGACGAGTTTGATAAAGCATTCATGGAATCTATGACTATTCACCATCAAGGAGCAATCGAAATGGCGAAAAAAGCCAAGGAGATGGCAAAACACGATGAGATTAAAAAAATGGCAGATGATATCATTTCAGCCCAAACCAGCGAGATTAATATGATGATGCAGTGGCAAAAAAATTGGGGATATGAGTAAACGTGTCAAATTCTTGATCGCCGTTGGTATTTTTTTAGCAGCCGTTTTAATTAGCTTAGTATTATTATGGTTCAGACCGCCTGTGAAAAACAATTCAACTTCATCGTCCTCAAAAATCACTAACGAAACTAAAGTTAATAACAACACTGGTAGTTTGTCATTTATTGAAAGCCTGCGTCAAAGAGATTACGAAGCTAGTCAAATTAAAATTGAAGAGACACTTTCAAATAACAGTTCCTATTCGAGTTATACTGTTTTTTATCTTTCCGATGGTCTAAAGATTTACGCTAGAATGAATATTCCTTTGGGTGACGGTCCATTTCCTGTTATTCTTCTCAATCACGGTTATTTCAATACTATGTCCTTCACCAGTGGTGACGGCACTCAAGCAATGGCGGATATTTTGGCCAGAAATGGATATCTTACTTTAGCTTCAGACTACCGAGGTTTTGGTAAATCGGAAAATGACGGGCAAGGCTCTCGTGGACATAGACCGGAGTATGCCATAGACGTTTTGAACTTAATAGCATCGGTCAAAAATCTGGAGAAAGCCAACGCTGAAAAAATTGGCATGTGGGGACATTCGATGGGCGGTGAGGTGGCACTTCGGGTAGCCGAAGCAACTGATAAAGTAGAAGCAGTTGTATTGTGGGCTCCAACCAGTGCAAGATCAGAAGACAATCTCCGCTTCTACAGTAGAAGACATACTTCGGCAACTCCGAATCAACAAGTTTCAGACGGTAGTTCACCAATTGATTACTTACACTATATTCAAGCTCCAATTAGCTTGCATCAGGGACTATCCGACACCGAAGTTAATCCAGAATGGTCAAAACAGCTGAGTGAAGCATTGGCAAAGGAAGGCAAGATAGTTGAGTATTTTGAATATGAAGGTCAGGATCATAACTTTAGGAATTTAGGATGGGACGTTATCTCAAAGCGGACTGTTGAATTTTTTAATAAATATTTAAAATAAGGTATTCTTCATAAAAATTTAATCTTCTCTATCTATACTTTGTTTGTGAAAAAATTTATCGGCTCAACTATTCCTTTTCTTTTTTTCCATCTCGTCTGTTGTGGAGCACTTATTATTTTTTTGACCACTTCAGGCTATCTTTTACTAATTAGAGAGGAAGGGAGAAATAAAACTTTTCTGTTCCCAATATTGTTACTCGGAGGATTTTTCTTTTTTCTTCATTGGTACTATGGGAGATGCTGTGACAAAAAAGGTCATAAAAATTTTGGAGATCATACTTTACTTATAATTATGTACATAGCTTTTTCATTCCTTTTTGGACTAGCTTTTATGATCTACGTTTTTATACCGTGGTGGATCCCAGGCTATAAAGGGGGACTACTACTTCCCTAGAAAGACTTATTTAGTAGCATTCGGGCCCATAAACTGTGAGGCGGGAGGCGGGTTAACAACTTTCGATCCGACAAAAGTATGGAAAATCGAATTCAGTAAAAAAAATACCGCAAAGATTATGCCTATTGCTAAAACATAAAAAGAGAATCTTGAAAATCTATCTTCCACACGAAAATACTATCTTAATAATAATTAATAAATTATGAAGATCCTTCGACTTCGCTCAGGATTTAAGTATTTGAAGTTACTCCCAATTAATTCGGGTAGCAAACAAATACTAAAACTTAATAAAATCTTAATCTTTGGCGGTATAATATATCGACATGAGGATTTTAATCGTCGAAGATGAACATCGACTTTCCAACGTTGTAAAAAAAGGCTTAGTTGAAGAGGGATTTGCCGTTGATCAGGCGTTTGACGGTGAGGAAGGACTCTATTTAGCTGAATCAGAATCATATGATTTGATAATCCTGGATCTGATGTTGCCTAAAATTGACGGCCTAAAAGTATGCCGTGAACTTCGCAGTAAAAAAATAAAGACGCCGATTCTTATGTTAACGGCCAAAACAAGACTTGAGGATAAAGTCAAGGGACTCGAAGTTGGAGCCGATGATTATCTCGCAAAACCCTTTGCGTTTGCAGAACTCAAGGCTAGGATTCAAGCTCTACTTCGAAGAAGTCATAATGAAGCAGAACCAGTTCTCAAAATTGACGATTTAGAAGTTGATCCTCTAAAACACACGGTAAAAAGAGCGGGAGCGAGCATAACATTGACGCCAAAAGAGTTTGCCATCTTAGAGTTTTTAGTTCGTCATAAAGACGAAGTTGTGACAAGAACGCAAATTACCGAACACGTCTGGGATTATAATTTTGATGCACTGTCAAATGTGGTCGATGTTTTCATAGCAACACTTCGGAAGAAAATTAACGATAGCTTCAAGAAAAAACTTATTAATACTATACACGGCGTAGGTTATAAAGTTTGATTTTATATATGTTTAATAGTCTGAAAAGTCGCCTTTTTATCTGGTACATAGGAAGTCTACTTCTCTTGGCAATCTTTATAATTCTAGTTATCCATGTCTTTGCACTCAATAATGGCATTCTCTTTCTTGCTCTTCTTTTTTTAACTTTGGCATTACTAGGATTTACTATAATTTACAAAATTACTAAATCGCTCACATATCTTTCATCTCGAATGAAGATGATTTCTAGTAAGAATCTTGATGATCGTATTAAAGATATCCAGAGAACTGATGAAATTGGTGAACTTGCCCATTCCTTTAATGAGCTTTTAAATCGATTGCATGACGCCTTTAAAAGAGAACAGCAATTCATAGCCGACGTTACCCATGAACTAAAGACGCCATTGGCAACACTTAGAAGTACTTTAGAAATCGCTCTGCAGCAGAAAAGAAGTAATGAGGAATATCAAAAATCTTTGCGAGAGGCAATAAATGAAGCCAATCAGATATCTTCGACTTTAAAAAATGTTTTAGATTTGGCCTGGTACGAAACACCCGCTGAACAAAAGAATATTAAATCATTTAATCTAGGCGAACTTGTGGAAGAACTATATGATACTGCCCAGAAGATGGCTCTAAAGAAAAAAGTTATTATTAAAAGTTCAACCGATAAAAAAGTCTTTATTATTGGCTTTAAGGATAAATTAGGCCGCGCACTTCTTAACGTAATAGATAATGCCATTAAACATACTCCGACTCACGGTAAGGTAGAAATAACTCTAAAACGTGACAGCGATCAAGCTATGGTAAAGATCCAAGACACCGGAATAGGTATTTCCCCCAGAGACTTACCTCATATTTTTAACCGTTTTTACCGCGGCTCATCAACCGACAAAGTGTTTGGATCAGGTTTAGGCTTAGCTATTGCAAAAGCGATAATAATTTCTCATCGCGGCGAAATTAATGTCAAAAGCAAGCTTGGGCGAGGTTCTACTTTCACAATTCTTTTGCCCTTAATTTAAACTCTTCATAAATTCTTAATATCGTATTTGTTAATCTTTGACCATATGAATAAGATTTTTCTTCTTTGCGTGCTAGGTGTCGTTGCGACAATTGTAGCAGTGACAATTTTTAAAATTCCTCTTAATACTATCTTCTTCTTTGGGATTTTATTAGCTTGTCCCCTAATGCACTTCTTTATGATGTCAGGAAGGCACGATCATCAGGCGAAAGATAAAAAAGTTTAATTCTTATGAATATTTTATTTGAGACCTCGATTATAGCCTCATTCTTAGCCGGAATGATTGCTCTTTTTGCTCCCTGCTGTATTACCTTTATGCTGCCGGCCTACTTTGCTTACACATTTAAACAAAAACGGGCAATTATATTGATGACGTTTATATTTTTCTTTGGCGTTGCCACGATTTTAGTTCCTATCGGATTGGGAGTTGCCTATTTAACCCAACTTTTCAAGGGTTATCATACCCAAGTATTTTATCTAGGAGGAATTTTAATGCTTTTTTTATCATATCTTGCCTTTTCCGGAAAAAAATTCTCAATGCCGTTTAAACAACTCCCACTCCTTAAAAAACATGACGTACTGTCAATTTATGTATTAGGTTTATTTTCCGGGCTGGCATCCTCATGTTGTGCGCCGGTTTTAGCCGGAGTTTTGACACTCTCTGCCTTATCGCTCAATCTTTTTCAAGCCTTGATATTGACGCTAGTTTACGTATTTGGGATGGTATTTCCACTCTTTATTCTTGCCTATTTTTGGGACAGCTTCAACTGGTCGGAAAGCAGATTGGTAAGAGGCATAATGATCCGATTCAAAATATTCGAGAAAGAATTTTCCATCCATTCCAGCAATCTGTTGACAGGAATAATTTTTCTTATCATCGGAATATACATACTGTATTTGGCTGCAACAAACCAGATTACTTCCGTCTCGCCTTCGCAATCCCAATTTATTGCCTATCTGACAATAATTCAGAAAAAAATACTTGAAGCAACCAAAAATATCCCCGATTGGATATTTCTGTCAATTATTTTAATTATGATTGTTATAATGATGAAAAAGATTATCAAAGAAGATTGAAATCGTTTTTAACTGATGGTTTGTAATAAAGTTGAGGATTTGTTAAAATTTTGTATGGTCAAAGCTCATGTTAAAAAAAATTTATTGCTTCAAGTTTATGACAATCCTAGCTATAAAGGACGACACATCATTATTATAGGCGGCAAAGTGTATGCCACAAAAACTGGCAAAGCCAAAACTCAATTATTAAACAAACTCCTTAAAAAATATCCCAAAGAAACTCCAACGATCACCTATATCCCAAAAGTAGATAGCCTTATTCTTTTGTCATGAAACTATCATTTCCGTACGAGTCTGAAAAGTCTCAGATTTTTGGTACGGTAAGAAGACCAATAGCAAATGTATCTTTTTGGTCAAAAAAAAGAAAGCGGTGGTTTAACTACACGATGATCGTTGATACTGGTGCAGATTACACTTTATTGCCTTATTCGGCTTCAGAAGATCTAACTGTTGATTTAGAAAAAGACGCAAAGGTATTTAAATCGTTTGGTATCGGAGGAAGTGAAACTGTGTATCTTATTCAAAAATTCAAAATAAAAATTGGGAAGATTGAACTTTTAATTCCCGTTGGTTTTTTGAGTCGAGATGACATTCCACCGCTACTTGGTAGACAAGAATGCTTAAACAAATTTAATCTTCTTTTTTCCAATTTTATTACCTCTTTTGATTT
>MGAI01000003.1:13291-26586 GCA_001789695.1 Candidatus Roizmanbacteria bacterium RIFCSPLOWO2_01_FULL_37_16
GAGAAAAAAGGGAAGAATTAATTTTTAACAGTCTTAGTCAAGCATAAAATTTAAAGAGTTGCTTCACCATTAAGGTGTACGTTTGGAATGTTCTATCATCCCCTCTTAACTTTTTTATAAAACACAATTAGGTTATTTTTATATTGATAAATTAAATATTTCTTAAGAGCCTCATCAAAAAGTAATATCCATTTTTCTTTCGGAAGCGGCTCACCACCGTCAAATAACCAGTGGTATAAATCCAGACAAGGTTCGCAAATAAATATATATTTGAATTTTTTTACCGCAGTTTTGAGAGTTTTTTCTTTATCAAAAGCATGATGAAGTGAAAATGTAAATGCAGCCATTTCTCCTTTGGGGAGTGATTTGCTAAAATCAAATTTTTTTACTTTAAGCCCTTTTTTCCTAGCTCTTTTTAATAAGAAATTATTATGATCATAGCCAACAATTTCATTTGCTTTAAATAATTTTTGAACTCTAACTGTATTTGTTCCGTCCCCGCATCCTAAATCAAAAATATTACGATGAAGAAAGTCTTTTGGAATTTTTGGTTCGATAAAATCAAAGATATGATCGTGTGATTTGTTATAAAGACAACCAAAAAATCTATAGCCGATATTTTCTGCGATCCATTCTCTCATTCTCATATAAACTTATATTTTACTTTATACGTCAATCACGTGTCTTCTTCACGAAATCTTAATAGTCAAAGTTGTATAAATAGATCCATGAAATGTCGTGAAGATAACACACGCAGAGATTTTCCGGTTTCGGATGTTCAGAATAAAAAAGAGACTAAATCTTCTGATCAATTCACAGTCACCTTTTCTATGGATAAACTTCTTACTTATGGTTTGGTTGCTCTTATCATCGGGACTATCATCGTCGGTTACTCCGTAGTAAGTAACAAAAGCAAATCCCAGCAAGCGGCAAATCCAACAAATGCAAGTGTACAAGGAGCGCAACAGACAAATGATGATATGGCCTCGCATCACGGAGGCGGAAACAAAAAATTTGAACCGCTTCCTCAAGGATCGACTCCCCCTGATTTCAGTCTACCCTCTACCACTGGCGTAACTGTTTCTCTTGCTGATTACAAAGGCAAACATATACTGCTTTTTTTCAACGAGGGAGTGATGTGTAGTCCCTGCTGGCAAGAAATCTCAAGGCTGGAACGATTCAAAGAAGATTTTGACAAACTTAATGCGGTAATAATTCCAATAAGTGTCGATGATCAAAAAACCTGGGATCCTATTTTAAAAGAAGAAAAGATAACAACGCCAATTGTTATCGATACAGATCGAAAAGTAACCGCAGCTTATAAAGCATTGGGTACTCCTTCATCTATGCACGATGATAGAGCAGGGCATACATATGTTCATATAAATACCGAAGGCAAAATTCAATCTTCTGCAGACTTTCCCGAAATGAATGTTCCTACGAATTTATTATTACAACAAATCCAACAGTCTCAATCATGATTACTATCCAATTCATCACTTCGCCAGCTTGCCCAGAGTGTGAAAAAGCAAAAGAAATACTTCAAGAGGCAAAATCGATTTTTAAAAATATTAAGGTTAAAGAATTTGACCTCATGAGTCAGAAAGGAATAAGTCTCGTAACGAAATATTCAATCCTGGCAAATCCGGGGATCATAATAAACGACAAACTTTTTGCTGTTGGAAGTCTTGACAAAGAGAAATTATTTGAAAAAATTAAAATCACGGAAAAAAATTAGTTATAAATTTTTACAACTCTATGAAAGATCCAAAACCAGGTGGTTGTTGCTAAAAATATTGCATAGCTCAAGAGAACGATAATTTGTTTCCTCTACTTCTTTTTATCTTGTTTTTTTCTTTCTGGAGTCTTTAGATCTTAAAAACATAGATGAAAACATCTTCACAAAATCTTAATTCTAATTTCATAAAATTAAAATAATGAAAAAGGAAATAATTAGCGGACTTGCGGGAAGCACTTCACTTCTTCTTTTTTATTTTTTAGTAATGGGTTTGAGCTCTGGGAGTTGGTCAGTAACAGTCTCACAATTTAGGCAGTTATGGTATTGGATGATTCTTTTGTCTTTCGGATTTGGAATACAAATTGGACTTTTTGTTTATTTAAGAAATTGCGTTAAGAATCCGCAGATGATGAGTCATTCTAAAGCTGTAACTACAACTTCAACTGGAACATCAGCGGTAAGTATGATCGCTTGTTGTGCGCACCACTTGAGTGATGTCTTACCGATTATTGGTCTGTCCGGCGCAGCGGTTTTTTTAACCCGTTACCAAATACCATTAATTATCTTAGGAATAGGAATGAACGCATTTGGAATTCTCTATATGATCCGTATGATTCGAAAAGTTAAAAATTCGATGCTATAAATTATTTTCAATTTATGACAATAGCAAATAAAATATTAGTTTTAGCTTTAGCGATAATCATTGTATTTTTTGTTGTCAACTTGTCACAAAATAGAACCAGTCAGACAGTTACCATGGATAATTCTGTTCAAAACACCACAATCACTCCCAACAAAGATAAATTTTCCCCTCAAGAAAATGAGGGAGGAAATGTGACAGTTACGGCACAACCAGAAGTTTTAGGAATAGGACAAAAGCCTAGGTTTAAGCTTGAATTTAATACCCATTCTGTAGATCTATCATTTGATATCGCAAAACAAAGTTTTTTGACAGATGATAAAGGAAACAGACTGGAAGGATCAACCTGGAATGGAAGTCCTCCCGGCGGACATCATCGAGAAGGGACTCTAATTTTTAATGATCCGCTGTCTGAAACAAAATATGCGGAGTTTATAATTAAAGAAATTGCCGGAGTTTCTGAAAGAAAATTTAAGTGGGAATTATAAAAGGCAGGTGATTTATATGATTGATTTTATCAAGAAGCTATTCTCACAAGAAGGCAAAGAGAAAGATCTTGTCTGCGGAATGATGGTTGACCCTAAAACGTCTCAATTTAATAGCACATTTCAGGGAAAAATCTACTATTTTTGTTCTGAACATTGTAAGAATCAATTTGATAAAAACCCAGAAGACTATCTAAAATAAATACTTATGAATACAATTACCTTTGCCATCACCGACTTACTCTGTTGCGGAGATGACCAAGCGCTTGAGCAAAAACTAAAACTTAATCCTCACATTAGTGACGCCTCGGTTAACTTTGTTACTCAAACGGCAACGATTACCTATCATGAAGAAATGATAAATGAAGAAGAGTTAAAGAAAATGGTCGCCGATTGTGATTTTCAGTGCCAGGATTTACCGCTTCTTTCTGGGAAAGAAGCACTTAAAATTTCAGAACATAAGTTAGAAATGTTAAAACCTAAAGAAATTAATCACACAAAAATGGATCATTCAAAGTTGAAGCAGGATATGAGAGAAATGAAAGGACACGATATGACTAAGATGTCTCATAAAGATCATGAAAAAGCCATGACTGATCCCCGCATGGCTGCCTTTATGGAAAATGATATGAAAAATCGATTTCTTTGGTCACTTCTTTTTTCTATTCCTATTTTTCTCTACTCGCCAGTTTTTACCGATTTTCTAAAAATCAAGCTCCCAACGCCTATTCCTCACAATTGGCTTTTATTTTTACTGACAACTCCGGTTGTTTTCAAGTTTGGTTCGATCTTTCCCATTGGCGCATGGCGAGCGATAAAAAATAAAACCTTAAACATGATGGTTTTGATTGCAACCGGTGTTTTTGCCGCCTATATTTTCAGTGTCTTTATCACTCTTTTTGTTGGTGGTGAGACTTTTTTTGAAGCGGCTGCACTTCTTGTGACCTTTGTTTTATTTGGTCACTGGATGGAGATGAAATCTAGGCGTGGGACGTCAGAAGCATTACGAGCTCTTTTTGATCTGGTTCCTCCCCAAGCAAGGGTTATACGGGATGGGAGAGAAAGTGTTGTACCAACATCAGAAGTAATGATCAACGACACAATTCTTCTCAAACCTGGAGACAAAGTACCGGTTGACGGTGAAGTTATCGAAGGCGAAACCGCGATTGATGAATCTTTAGTGACCGGAGAATCTATTCCTGTCTCTAAAAAAGTAGGAGATATGGTGATTGGCGGATCAATTAATCAGACCGGTTCGGTTAAATTCAAAACGACAAAAGTTGGCGCCGATACGGCATTAGCTCAAATTGTCAAACTTGTCGAAACCGCCCAAAACTCTAAAGCTCCTGGACAACGAATTGCCGATCGCGCAGCGCAATATTTAGTCCTACTCGCAGTTGGTGCAGGATTTATAACTTTTGTTGTCTGGTTTTTCTTAAGTGGTCAAGGACTGCTTATGGCTCTTACCTTTGCGGTATCAACTGTAGTTATCGCTTGCCCTGATGCTTTGGGATTGGCGACTCCTACTGCTGTAGCAGTAGGAACCGGCCTGGGAGCAAAGCACAACATCTTAATAAAAGATGCCGCAACGCTCGAACAAACCTCAAAAATTCAGGCAGTTGTTCTTGATAAAACAGGAACTCTAACTGAGGGAAAACCTACGGTAACCGATGTAGTGGCGACTAATGGTTTTACTAAAGAGGAGATTTTACGACTTGATGCTGCAGCAGAAGCAAAATCAGGCCATCCCTTAAGTAAAGCAATACTTGAAGAAGTAGAACGAAGAAAGATCAAAATCCCGGAAAAAGTAGAAAAGTTTCAGTCAATTTCAGGTCACGGGGTAGAGGCAATAGTAGAAGGAAAACATGTTCTGGTTGGCAACTTGAAACTCATGAGAGATCGAGGAGTTGATACATCAATCATTAAAGATGAAATAGATAAGCTTTTGACTGAAGGAAAAACTTTGATGCTTATCGCAATAGACGGAAAATCCTCTGGAGTTGTTGCGGCAGCCGATCCGATAAAACCGAATGCTCAAAAAGCGATTCAAAGAATGAAGGAGTTAGGTTTAGAAGTGGCGATGATAACCGGTGATAATAAAAAAACTTCAGAGGCAATTGGAAAACAACTTGGAATCGGTCGCGTATTTGCCGAAGTACTGCCTGAGGATAAAGCCAAATATGTCAAAAAACTTCAGGATGAGGGAAAATTTGTCGCTATGGTTGGCGACGGTGTAAACGATGCTCCAGCATTGGCTCAAGCTGATATTGGAATTGCGATTGGCGCAGGAACCGATGTAGCAATTGAGACGGCAAATGTGGTTTTGATGAAATCAGATCCTGCAGATATTTTGCGAGCTATACGTTTAAGTAAAGCGACTGTTACCAAGATGAAACAAAATCTAGTCTGGGCAAGCGTTTACAATATTTTGGCCATTCCGATCGCGGCAGGAGTGCTGTATCCAAAATTTGGAATTACATTGCGGCCAGAATTCTCTGCACTTTTAATGTCCGCATCGTCAATCATTGTTGCAATAAATGCTGTGTTGCTTAAACGCGCAGAAAAAGACCTAATAACAGTTTAACTCAAAACAAAGTTGCGGATTCGCTCAGAGTCTCAGTCGAGACAAAGTTGGTTCGTGTTAAGTAGCAGAAATTACAAAGAAAAATTGCACTTTATTGACAAGGGCATCCCTAATACTATATGATATTATCATATATGTGTAGAACGTGTGGGTGTTCATTCCGCTCAAGGGATTTTGGTAATATTGAACGCTTCATTGAACCGTGTATCCTACTCCTTCTTTCAAAGAGTCCTTCTCACGGGTATGGTTTAATTGAAGATTTAGAAAAACACTGTGATGAGAGAGTAGATATTGGTTATTTATACCGGACTCTGCGGAGAATGGAAAAGGACGGTTGGGTGGAATCCGATTGGGAAGAGAATGAGGCTGGCCCAGATAGAAGGACTTATACAATTACTCAGGAGGGTAAAGATTTCTTAAGGACAGCAGCTACTTCTCTTATTCGTACAGATAAACTTATACAAAGATTTTTAGAAGGTTATCAAAAGAATTATCAAAATAACAAAAATGTATGAAACTCGGCTTCATTCTTTCGACAAATAATGCAGAAACAAATTGGAACGCATTTCGTCTCGCCAATCTGGCTGTAAGTAAGGGCGATATGGTTACTGTATTTCTAATAGGTGAAGGAGTTGAATATAACAAGAATAGCTCCACCCAATTCGATATCAAAAGACAAATCAATAAACTTCTTAAGTCGGACAACTCAAGGATTATTGCCTGCGGAACTTGTATGAATATAAGAGAACAAAAAGGTAGTAAAGAATGTCCAGCTGGAGGGATTAAAGATTTATATGAATTGATTATTAATAGTGACAAAGTTATTACTTTTTAAAAATGATGGATTTTGACTATACTGTAACAACAGAAAAATCATTTAAGGAAGCAGTAGCTGCAGTTGAGCAGGAAACAAAGAAGGTTGGTTTTAGAGCTCTTTATATCCATGATGTTGCCGCTACCTTAAAAGAAAAAGGCTTTGAAGTTGAACCTTTTAAGATAATTGAAATTTGCAATGCCAAAAGTGCTTATACGGTACTCAAGGCTGATATCAAAATTGGTCTTTGTTTACCTTGTAAGATAAATGTATACCAAAAGGAAGGTCAAACATTCATTTCAGGAATGAGACCAACTGTCCTTCCCCAGTTTTTTCCAAACGCAAATCTTGGTAACTTGCCAACTAAACTTGATAAAATTATTAGAGGCATTATTAATAAGAGCAAGTAATCAATGAAAAAGCTATTTCTAATACCAATTCTTTTATTTGTTTTAATGCTGACTTCCTCTTTAGCATATGCCCAGGGTATGATGGGAAACTGGACAGGCTCACCATTATTGGTAACCTCTAATAACCATACCGCTCAGGAAGAAGTTGAAGGAAAAGAAGTTTGGGAAAAACTTCAAGCAAAACAACTTGAGTGCAAAGACCTTACCAATGACAACTATACAGTGCTTGGTGAGTATTTTATGGGTCAATCAATCGGCAATACTCAAAGACATGCCGCTATGAACCAGATGATGACCAGTATGATAGGAAAAGAAGGAGAGGAACAGATGCATGTTGTCATGGGGAAAAGGATGAGCGGTTGTGATAGCTCGGCGCAATTTCCATCTCAAGGTGTTGGTTTAATGCCGATTGCGGGAATGATGCAGATGATGGGAATGATGGCTCCACTAAGCCGAGGCTCCGCGGGGCAGGAAGGAGGTGGTTCTATGATGGGGTATGGTGGTTGGAGCAATATGATGAGTGGCTGGGGAGGATTTGGATTTTTGAGTATTCTTTTTTGGCTGTTTTGGCTTGTTGTTTTGGTTGATTTAATTCTTCTCGGTATGTGGCTGTGGAAAAAGATTAACAAAGAGAAATAATTTAGGAAGCTATATTTATTATCTTTCTAGTAAGGTTATCAGAAAATAAGTTAGGACTACTCCGGCTATAAAGGTAAATGTGGTTGACCACTTTCTTTGCCTTTTAAAATCTTCATGTAAATCAGGAATTAAATCCGAACAGGCAATATAAATAAAAATGCCGCTGCTAAACATAAGAAGAGCCGGGATCATTTTCTCAAATTTGTTTAGGTAATAATATCCGACGATGGCTCCTAAAAGCGCAGTTAGAGCCGAGATAAAATTATAAAATAAGGCCATCACTTTTTTCATTCCAGCATGTATTAATATGCTAAAATCAGCAATCTCATGCGGTATTTCGTGGGCCGAGATAGCTAATGTCGTTACAAATCCCAATCCGGGGTTGCCTAAAAAAGCCGCAGCTATTGCCAATCCGTCAAAAAAGTTATGCAACCCGTCTCCCAGAAGAACCAGATAGGCTGTAGGTTCGACATGCATTTTATCGTGATGATGGAACCAGATAAAAAATCTTTCTATCAGAAAAAAAACTATTATACCCAGTAATCCATAAATATAAATATTTTCGAAAGTATTATGTTCTAAAGCTTCTGGTAAAAGATCGATAAAGGCGGTCGTGAGCATCACGCCGGCGGCAAAAGCTACAAGATAAGTTGACAATTTTTTCACGGTCAGCTTTTCCCAAACTGGAAGAACTGCGCCTAATAGGGAAATAAGACTAACCGCAAGGCTGGCTACAATGATTGAAGACAAAACACTCATAAGTCTATTAAATTATATCACGTGTTATTTTTTCAGATAGAACAGTGGTAAACAAAGCTGAAAAAGCTAGAAAAACTGACCTCAAGAAAGGTGATCAAGCTGCGATATTTGGCAGCGAAAATTCTGACGGAAGCGTCACCGCCCAAAACATTCAGCTCAATCCGCAATTTAGAATGATGAGAAATCCAACATCACAGTAAATTTAAATTGGTAAAATTTATCTCTGGCCATGAAAAAAATTTTCCTAATTATTTTCGTCTTGGTTATACTAGTCGGTATTGTATTATTTACTAACTCAAAAAAGCCAACTAACCAAAAGATTGTTCAACCTTTTACCGATAATCCAAATCTCCAGGAAGAAGCAGGTGGTCAAGAAGTAGATTTACACCCTTTGACTATAGAGTCTTTGAGAAAAAGTGAATATCCGGGAAGCGAAATCAAGATAGAACAGACTCTTGATCCAGGCAGCAATTACAGTCGTTATATTGCTTCTTATAAATCAGAGGGATTAAAAATTTATGCCCTTTTAACCGCTCCAAACGGCCAAATACCACCCGCAGGGTGGCCGGTAATAGTCTTCAATCATGGCTATATTCCCCCAGCGCAATATCAAACAATAGAAAGATATGTAGCCTATGTTGATGGATTTGCAAGAAACGGTTACGTTGTTTTTAAACCTGACTATCGGGGCCACGGAAATTCGGAAGGGGAACCGACTGGCGCTTATGGATCAACTGCTTATACGATAGATGTGTTAAACGCAGTTTCCTCAATTAAAAAATTCAAGGAAGTAGATCCCGATAGAATCGGAATGTGGGGTCATTCTTTGGGAGGATTTCTAACCTTAAGAAGCATGGTGGTGAGCAAAGATATCAAAGCTGGTGTAATCTGGGCTGGAGTGGTTGCGTCATATCCTGATCTTTTGAATCGCTGGCGGAGACGAAGTTTTACGCCTCCGCCAGGCGTCCCAACTGGATTTCGAAATTGGAGGCAAAATTTAATTGAAAAATACGGTACGCCTGAACAAAATCCCGATTTTTGGGACTCAATTTCAGCAAATTCATTTGTAAAAGACATCTCTGGTCCCTTACAACTGCATCACGGAACAGGAGATAGTTCTGTGCCAGTCGAGTTTTCCCAGACTTTGGAAAAGCAGATAAAAGAAGCCGGCAAAACGGTCGAACTCTATACTTACCCAGATGATGATCACAACATTTCCTCAAGTTTCAATACCGCCATGCAGCGATCAGTGGAGTTTTTTGATAGATATTTAAAAGAGAAATAACACTGGTTTTAATTGGTATAATTGCTCTAATGTTTAATCTTCGTGACGAAAAGAAGAAGGGTGTTGGGGCTCTAGTACTTCTTGCTTTCGGCTTTGGGATGATTGCTATTACTGCCCGTTACCTGAGCTTCTACTTTACATTATTTCAACAACTTTATTTATCGGTAGGGGTAGCGTTTATTCTAAGTTTGTTTATTTTTCCCAAGAGCTTAGATTTAAAAAGAATTAAAAAAATACCTCAAAAGGATTGGGGGAATATGTTATTCAGAGTGATTATTGGATATTTAATTGGCGCTCCTCTCTATCGAGAGTCTCTCACTTTAACAAAAATCAGCAACGTTACTTTTATTCAATCGATCCCTTTTGCCGCTGTGTTTGGTTTTATTCTCTTTAAGGAAAAATTTACCTTAAAAAAATTTCTACTTTTAGCCTTAGCTTTTTTGGGAGTAATACTAATTTCTGTGCATGATTATTCCTCGCTTACGAGTTTTGGTAAAGGTGAGGTATTCTCCCTTATTTCTTCGGCGATGTTTTCCTTAAGTTATGTTTCAAGGAAATGGCAGACGGATTTTTTAAATGACAAAGAAATTTCACAAATCTTACTTTTTCTGGGGATGGTAGTTCTTTTTGTTGCATCTATACTGAACGGAGAAAGATTACCATTAATAATTTGGCAAGGAATATTATTAACTTCAATTTTCTTTACAGGATTTTTTAACGCCATAAACATTTTTTTGATTAATTATGGATTTAAACAGGTAAAAGCTGTACTTGCTAGCAATATCCTGACTTTAGAAGCGATTTTTGCTTTAATTCTTGCCTTTATCTTTTATCGCGAACTTCCCAATTTCAAAGAATTATTCGGCGGGGCTTTAATCATAGGTAGCGTTATCCAAATGAATAGGCTAGAAGAAAATAAAGTATAATTTTTAACATGAAAGTCATTAATCTCAAAAAGGTAAAAAAACAGAAACTGGGGTCTCCGCTTTTTACGGGAAGGGTTATTCGTCAATCGCCGGTGACAGATGACGAGGGGTCGGATTTGAGCATTGATTACGTACATTTTCCCAAAGGAGTACACAATAAATTTCATACCCATTCGAATGACCAAGTTTTAATTGTCACAAAAGGAGAAGGAATGGTTGCAACCAGAAATAATAAAGTTAAAGTACAAAGGGGTGATATCGTCTGGAGTCCGGCAGGAGAGGAGCACTGGCATGGAGCAGTACCCGGGTCATCGTTTACTCATATTTCGGTTACCAGAGCACATACAAAACTTAAACAGGTTGGAAAGTGAAGGAGAACTCGATACCGGGTTTATCGCTTTGAAGAACTTTCCCTCTAAACTCATCGGGCTCTTTGAAAGGCTCGAAACAGATATCTTCGCTTTAACCATAAATTTATTAACTAGGAGCGTGACCAAAAAGTCTTCTCAGTTCAACTCTTGAATCTTCGAGTATTTTTTTTCTTTCTGGTTTTAAATTTTTGCCTGCACGGTTTATATAGAAATTCAGCATACTCATGGCAGATTGAAACGGTTGGGTTTTACGTCTAGTGCTTACATCTGCTGACCGTTTTAAACTCATAGCTATTTTTTTTGGATCATCCCAGGTAAATACTCCTTCTTCCAAATCAAGAGCAATACTTGTCTTGGTAACTTTCCCAGACCAGTATTTTTTTGATCTTATCATTTTTATATTGTACTACAAGAATTTTATCTCTTGACAAATCCTTTACCTTACATTAAAATGTAAAGCATATGCAACAAATACAAAGTACAATAAGCCCAAAATACCAGACGGTTGTCCCAGCGCGGGTAAGAAAGCTTTTAAAACTTAAAGCGGGAGATAGAATTATCTGGAGATTGATTTCAACCCCGACCCAACCTAAAGTTCTGGCGGAGCCAATGCCTAGAAATTGGTCTAAATACACCCTAGGTTTAGGAAAGAATGTTTGGCAGCAGGTTGATATTGATAAATATATTGAGAATCTTCGTCAAGAATGGGAAAAATCAAAATAGAAAAATTTAGACAAGAGCTTGTTGCCCAAAAAAAGATAGGTCTTGATTCCATGATCTTTATCTATCAATTTGCCGATCATCCGAAGTTCGGACCCCTAACACAAGCAGTATTTGATCTTCTAGAAAAAGGAAAAATTCAGGCAGTTACCTCGACCATCACAATTTTGGAGGTTTTTATTCAACCAGAAAAAGAAAAAAATCAGTTTATTATCTCTGAATATGAAAAAGTTTTCCAAAATCTGCCGAATTTAGAAATAGTTGATGTTAACTGGTATTTGGCTCGTTTAGCCTCAAAAATTCGTGCATTACATGCTAATGTCAGAGCTCCAGATGCTTTACAGTTATCAGCTCCGCTTTTAAAGGGTTATACGGCTTTCCTCACTAACGACGAAAGGCTTGAGCAAGTTAATTTATTAAAGATTATAATGTTAAGAGATTATTTATAAAAATTTTATAAATATGTTTCGTATGAAAGCGGTACAGATAAATAAATATGGCGGATATGATGTTTTAGAGGTAAACGAAAATGCGACAAAACCTAAAACAGGAGAAGAACAAGTCTTAGTTGAAGTTTATGCAGTAAGCATCAACCCTTTTGATTATAAAGTGCGTTCAGGTATGTATAAGAATATGATGCCGCTTAAGTTTCCGTCAACTGTTGGTGGAGATTTTGCCGGTGTTGTCAAAGAGGTAAGCGAGGGCGTTTATGATCTTAAAGTCGGAGACGAAGTATATGGGTCGGCAAATGTCTTTAGCGGCGGTTCAGGTTCATTTGCAGACTTTACAGTAGCGCCTGCCATAAACTTAGCTAGAAAACCAAAAAATGCCGATTTTATTGAAGCTGCAGCTCTGCCTTTGGTTGGATCAAGCGCTGTCCAGGCGTTGGAAGAGCATATTAAATTGCAAAATGGCCCCACATTCGCTAAAGCTTCGGCGGGCAAGCAAAAAATTCTCATTCATGGTGGAGCAGGAGGCATCGGTCATATTGCGATTCAGCTTGCCAAGACTCTTGGCTCTTATGTTGCAACAACAGTTAGCACGGATGATAAGGAATTTGTCAAAAAACTAGGAGCAGATGAGGTTGTAGATTATAAGCTACAAAAGTTTGAAGAAATTCTTAAAGATTTTGACGCTATATTTGATACAGTAGGCGGAGAAACAACCAGTAGGTCTTTCAAGGTTATGAAAAAGGGTGGGATGCTGGTTTCAATGGTCGGTCAACCAGACGCAAAACTCGCTAGTGAGTATGGGGTAACAGCCATAGGGCAGGGCTCAAAAGTTAATACACAACATTTAAATCGATTAGCTGAATTAGTAGAGACTGGAAAAATCAGAGTAAATATTGATAAAGTTTTTCTTCTTGGTGAAATAAAAGAAGCTTTCAAATACCAAGAAGAAGGCCACCTTAGAGGTAAAGTGGTATTGGAGGTTAAAAAGTAGTTATGTGAATGCGGGCTTGGTCAAGATTGGCTGGGAATTTTAGCTGTGTTTTCATCTGTACTTTATAGATATTAATACCCGGATCAAGTTTGATGGCGGGAGAAACTAAAAAGTATTGGATTGTGCCGCTTGGAAAATAAAGCTCCGAATCCCAGACTGGGTGATTGTCTGACTCGTTGTAAAGCCTCACATAGAGAAATTCGTTGGCATTGGGAACGTGGGTTGTAGCTTCGAAGACAACTTTTTTTATTCTTCCGTATTTTGCAGTATCCACAGTGGCTTTGATACCTGGTACATCGGTCCACTCGTCGGATGAGACAGTACCTGACCCAAGCGGCACATAAAAATCCTGAACACGATTTTCTTGTTGGGTTGAAGCTTCTTTAGTTGCTAAATTAAGCTGAGAGATTTTATCATCTAGGGCAGTGAGACAATTTTTAGGACAGGATTGAGAGGTGGTTTGAGAAGTGGGGATGGAAGC
>MGAI01000004.1 GCA_001789695.1 Candidatus Roizmanbacteria bacterium RIFCSPLOWO2_01_FULL_37_16
GGAAAAACGATCGACAGTAATAAAACCCGTATCCTTATCCATCTCGTATTTAATAAAAGAACCTTGCGGGATTTCGACAAAAACGTTTATTTCTTCCGGGGGATTAATACCTGCGGAAAGTTTTGCTAGATCCATAGGTAAATATATAAATTTATAATTAGATATCCAGATTTGCTAATCTTGCATGCGTAACAATAAACTTCTTTCTTGGTGGGACTTCTTCACCCATGAGCATAGAAAAAACGTAATCGGTTTCTTGGGCGTCGGCTATGGTCACGAGTTTTAAGATTCTATTTTGCGGATTCATGGTTGTTTCCCAGAGTTGTTCGGGATTCATTTCGCCCAAACCTTTATACCTTTGAATTATTAAGTTATTATGTTCTTGAGTTAATGAGTTAACGAGTTTATCCTTTTCTTCGTCTGTATAAGCATAATTAATTTTTTTACCTGACTGTATTTTATAAAGAGGTGGTTGCGCGATATACATATGTCCTTTGTTGATGATATCGGGAAGGTGACGAAAGAAAAATGTTAGTATCAGGGTTCTGATATGTTCTCCGTCAACATCAGCGTCGGTCATAATGACAATTTTATGATAACGAAGCTTGGCGTAGTCAACATTTTCTCCTATACCCGTACCTAAGGCGATAACCAGATCCTTAAGTTCTTTAAAACTTAACACTCGATCCAAATAAGCCCTTTCTGTATTTAAGATTTTACCTCGAAGAGGAAGAATCGCTTGATATTTTCTATCTCTGCCATTTTTTGCAGTTCCTCCTGCAGAATTACCCTCTACCAGGAAGAGTTCTGATTTTGCCGGATCTCTTTCTTGACAATCAGCCAATTTGCCAGGAAGAGTTGCTCCTTCAAGCGCTCCTTTTCTTAAAACCGCTTCTTTGGCAGCTTTGGCAGCCAGACGGGCTTTTTGAGCCAAAAATATTTTAGATAAAATATCGCGACCTACTTTTGGATTTTCTTCAAAATAGACGTCTAGATACTCCGACACGGCTTGCTGAACAATAGTCTGTACTTCAGAGTTGCCAAGTTTAGATTTTGTTTGGCCCTCAAACTGAAGGTTTGTTGCCGGCATTTTTACGTATACAACAGCCGATAGACCTTCTTTGATATCATCACCAGTCAAAGCATCGCCCGCTTCTTTTTCGCTCAATACCTTTTTTGCATAGTTGTTGACAGACTTTGTCAGAGCGCTTCTAAAGCCGGTAAGATGGGTTCCACCTTCATGGGTATTGATGACGTTGACAAAGGAATAAACATGTTCATTGATGGAGTCATTATATTGGATTGCGACTTCAACCTCTTTGTCGTCAATCTGCTTATGGATATAAACGGTGTTATGTAGAGTTTTTTTTCCTCGATTAATATCTCTGATGAGTGAGATGATGCCTCCGTCAAAGTAATAAGCTATTTTTTCTTTCGTCTGGTTGTGGTAGATTCGAAAATAGATACTCTTAATAAGGTAAGCTCTTTCTTTTACCTGTTTTTTTAGAGTCGGATAATGGAGTTCGGTCGTCTCTTTGAAAATTTCGTTATCCGGGAGGAACGAAACTGCTGTACCGTTGTCAAAAGGAAAGTTGAGAATTGACTGGCTAACTTTTTTTACAGGGTAAAGCGGGTTGCCTTTTTTATACTCCTGCCGGTAGAGATGCCCGCCCAGCTTTACCTCGACGATAAAGTGAGAAGAGAGAGCGTTTACGACTGATGCACCAACTCCATGCAGACCACCGGAAACTTTGTAGGCGCCTACTTGAAATTTCCCCCCGGCGTGAAGCTTTGTCATGACAATCTCAAGGGCGGATATTTTATATTTGGGAATTTTATCAACCGGGATTCCCCGACCGTCATCAAAGATAGTAAGGTAACCGGTACCGTTTATAATTATATGAATATTTTTACAAAATCCGGCCAAGGCTTCGTCTATTGCGTTATCTATAATTTCATTAAGGCAGTGATTGATGCCGGGTTGGGAAGTTGTCCCTATGTACATTGCTGGTCTTTTTCGAACTGGTTCGAGACCTTCAAGAACTACAATTGATTCGGCACCGTAGCCTGATTTTTTCGTAGAAGTCATAACTTAAATTTTACTAGATTTTAAAGCTAATTTCTATTTTAATTCGACTTTCCCTCCTGCAGCTTCAATCTTCTTTTTCGCTTCCTCTGCTGGTTCTTTTTTAACATTTTTCAAGAGTTCTTTTGGAGTGGATTCAACGAGCTTTTTAGCTTCCATTAAACCAAGATTAGGCAGTATTTCTCGTACTGCTTTTATAACGCCAAGCTTATTCTCACCAGCTCCGGATAATATAACTGTGAACGTAGTTTTTTCTTCTTTCTTTTGGGCATCTTGGGAAGTGGGTGAGGCAGCCGGTTGGCTAGCAGCAGCAACCGGTATAGCTGAAACGCCAAACTTTTTCTCAAGATATTTAGAAAGATCGGCCATCTCAATAAGGGTCAAAGACTCGATTTCTTTTGCCAGTTTCTCTAGTTTTTCTGATAATTTTATTTCTGCCATAAATAATCACCCCCTCTTCCATAATCCTATTGTTTAGGTTTTTGTCTTAACAGGTAAACCAATTTATAAATATTAGATTTCGTTAGAGAGACGAACCGAGAAGTTGGAGAATTTATTGATCCAATAATATTTGCCACTAATTGATTTTTACTAGGTAGTTGGGCAATTTTGATAAGATCTGATGGCGGGTGGGATTCCCAATCTAATAGTCCAAACTTAAACGATAAGGTGGGTTCTTTTTTGCTAAAACTATAAAATGCGTTTAACCCTTTAGTCCAATCTTCATCAAAAAGCAGCAAAGCACTTGTTTCTTTAAGGGGAAAAAAAGATTTTTTAAGTTCTAGATATTTTTTTTCTTTCTGGGCAAGTTTATTTATAGCCTTACCTAAAAGCGTATTTTTTATAACTTTAAATAATGAATGAGTTGTTTTTAATTCTTTTCGCAGGGTTTCAAGTGTTTGATGAGTAGTTCTGTCAATTTTGACTAGAATAAAATTTGGATGTTTTACCAGTAATTCTAAAAGTTTTTTTACGAAAGAAAGTTTTTCTTGTTTAATCATATACTACCACTTTCACTCCGCCAGCTGGCGGAGATCTACTTCGGGAAATTTTACCTCTTACAACCCTTCGACTACGCTCAGGGCAAGGTTGCCCTTCGACTACGCTCAGGGCAAGGTTGCCCTTCGACTACGCTCAGGGTAAGCCCGAAGTCTTAGTGACTGTTATTTATTTTACCAGAATTTTTTTAGAAAACAATATTCTAGATCTCACTTAGCAGCTCTTTTAAAGATTTTGGCTCTCTGTCTTCTTTTTGGGTTATTTTTCTTTTTTTGGTTGAAATAGTCGCTTGAAATTTTTTAGCTATTTCTTGTTTCTTTTGAAAAGTGTCGACTCTCCCTTTAATATCTAGATAGCGATGTTCACCAGTAAAGAAAGGATGACATTTATGGCAGACTTCTACGCTTATTGACTGCTTGGTGGAACCTGTGGTGAAGGTGTTCCTGCAGGACGAACAGGTGACGATAGCGTCGGGGAAATATTGTGGATGAATTTTAGGTTTCATAGAGTTTATATTATAACACGTTAACCCATTAACGCGTTAACGGGTTAATGGGTTGAAAACTTTGTCCCATTTTCCCTCCCCAATAATCTGTTCGAGATTGTAAAAACTTTTTTCCAAGCGATGGTCTGTCAGTCTATTTTGGGGAAAATTATAAGTGCGAATTTTTTCAGCTCTTTCTCCTGTACCAACATCTTTCACGTATGAATTTACAATTCCTTTTCTTTTTTCTTCTTCCAGTTGATATAACTTTCCCAAAAGAATATCCATAGCAATTTTTCTGTTGGCTTCTTGATACCTTTCACGGCTAGCAGTCGCTACTATGCCTGATGGTTTATGAGTGAGTCTAACAGCTGTCGATACTTTGTTGACATTTTGTCCTCCTTTCCCTCCGCTTCGAAAAAATTGCCATTCAAGATCTGAAGGATGAATCCTTGTATCAGTTTGTATAATTTGAGGCAAAACTACGATGATGGCTGTTGAAGTATGAATTCGTCCTCTTCGCTCGGTTGTGGGGATTCTTTGAACTCTGTGAACACCAGTTTCATTTTTAAAGTAACTAAAAGCATTTTCACCTGTGATTTTAATAATATTTTCTTCAAGATAGACAAATTTGAAGTTCATTTTTTGGGCAAATCGTATGTAAGATAACAAAAGCTCCTTCATCCAAAGCTTCGCCTCATCTCCGCCGACGCCAGGAATTGCCTCAATAATTGCAACTTTTGGATTGATAGTCATAAATAAATTAGTCTAATTAACCTAATTAATTTTGACATTTGGAAATTGGAATTTGATTAGATCAATTAGAATAATTAGAAATTAGAAATTTGATGAGTTCAGACTCTGACAACTCTTTCTGCTCACCTGTTTTCATATTTTTAAGTTTTAGGACATTTTTTTTCACCTCTTCAGGACCGATTATGACTACAAATTGGATTCCTTTTTTATCGGCGTATTTTAATTGTTTATCCAGTTTCTCTATCGTCGGAGAAACTTCGGTCTTTATTTTGTTTTTTCGCAATTCTGAAGTTAGTTTTAGTGAATTTTTAAGCGTTATTTGATCGAAAACTGTTACCAGGGCTTGAGTTCCCCTCGTTTCTTGAGAGATAATTTTAAAATATTCCGCTGCTTCGACCATCCTATCAAAACCAAAAGCGATTCCGACCGCTGGAGTTGGGTCACCGCCCAGTTGTTCTATTAATTTATCATATCTTCCACCCCCGCCGCACGAACCGGCAGCATACCCTGGTAAAACAACCTCGAAAATCATTCCCGTGTAATAATCTAAACCCCTCGCCAGACTCGAAGAGAAGATAATATCTCTTTTTGGAACTCCTAATAAAATTGTCGTCTTAATAATTTCAGCAAGATTTTTTGAAAGCGTTGCTTCTGTAATTGAATTTATAGCCATTTGAGCCTGACTTTCATCCAACCCTTTCTTTATTAGTTCTTCAATTACTCTTTGGTTTCCGATTTTTTCTAGTTTATCGATACTTTGAATAAGGGAAAAAATATTTAAATTAGAATTGGTGAACGGTTCCAGATAACGAAAAAGAGTTTGTCTGTCATTTATTAATATCTTGATTTTTGGATAGCCCACATTTTGAAAAGCAAAATAGGTTGTAGCAACAATTTCTGCATCGGCAATTGGCGAAGTGGAATTAAAAATATCTATATCACATTGGGTAAATTCTCGAAAACGACCCCTTTGAGGTTTATCGGCACGATAGACATTTTGAATCTGGTAACGTTTAAAAAATTTAGGCAATGCCGATTGATATTGAGCTAAGACGCGAGCAGTAGGAACAGTTTGATCATATCTTAAGGCTACTTCTCTTCCTCCAGAGTCTCTGAACCTGTAAAGAAGTTTATCTGCTTCCTTACCGTATTTTCCCAAAAGAAGAGAAGCATACTCAAGAGTTGGGGTTTCCAAAGGTTCATAGCCAAAAAGTTCAAATATCTCTTTTACTTTTTGAGCCACAAGATCACGCTTTCTTTTTTCAGTAGGTAAAAAATCACGGAAACCCTTTAATGTTTGTGGTTTTAAAATATTTTTTATCATATTTTTAAAATTATACTAAAAAACCCTCCTTTCAGAGGGTTATTAAAATTTAATTACAAAAGTTACAACCCTCTGCTAAGAGGATGATGATGACTTTCTGTATTTTTAGTCGTTTTGTATTGCATACCTAAAACCTATATTACCAAATTGTTGCTAAATACTCAAGTGAAAATTGTTTTAGTGTATAGTTTCACAGAGTAAAATATTATAGTTAAAGTCTATATAAAATAAGAAGAGTTTTTTAGTGTTTGATGATTTGATAAAAGATATTATATTGTAAGAGTTAAACCTTAATGTTATTCGTTGAAGGCTTCGAGGGTGAGCTGTTTTTCGAGAATTTCTCCATTTTGCCAGATTTTTAGATTGACTCTTTCACCAATTTTCTTTTGGAGAATTTTTTTAGCCAGGACTTGATCATCGTCTCCTTTTATCCTCTGACCGTCGAATTCGATGATGATATCCTCTTCCTGAATTCCAGCTTTTTGGGCGGGAGAGTTATCTAAAACTTCAATAACATAGGCTCCTTCGGCAATCTCATTTAAAACCGCAGTTTCTTTGTCAATAATCTTGTAACGAACACCTATATAGGGCCGTTCGAAACTACCTCCCTGTTTATTGAAATTGTCTATTAAAGTCTTTACGATATTAACAGGAAGTGCAAAGCCAATATTTTGACTTTCTTGGGCAATAGCTACATTTACTCCCACTACCTGTCCTTTAGAATTCAAAAGAGGTCCTCCAGAATTGCCAGGATTTATAGCGGCATCGGTTTGGATGACATTATCAAGCTTCTCAACATATCCTTCAAAGGGTGATCCGGCGGTTATGCCTCTTCCTAATCCAGATATGATGCCAACAGTAACTGTATTGGTAAATTCTCCTAGTGGTGTACCAATCGCTATAGCCATCTGACCCAATTTAAGATTGTTAGAGTTTCCTAATTTAAGAGGCTTTAGTCCGGATACGTTTATTTTTACAATTGCTAGATCATTTAGAGGATCTCGATATATTTTTACTATGTCATATTTTTTATTGTCATTGGTCAGGACCTTATAGGAAGCGTCTGTATCGGAAACAACGTGTTTATTAGTGATGATCAGTCCGTCTTGAGAGATGATAAAGCCTGATCCGATATTTTGTTCAACTTTTTGTTGTCTGCCAGGAATTCTTCTGAAAGGACTGAACGGATCAAAAGGATCAATTTCAAAAAAATCACTTGTCGATGTTGTTTTACTGATTCCAACTGTGACTACAGATGGTAGTGATTCTTCGACGACCTTGGTAATGACTGATTCTTCATAGACGACGGTTTGTTTTTCAATTTTTGGGCTAGGGGGTGTTGCTTGTTGAAGAGTAAAAGGGAGTCGAGATTTTTGGGCTATAGCCAGAACAATTATGAGAATCGCAAGGAGAAATAAAAGTTTTTTCATATACATATATTATAGCATTGCCTAAGTCATATGGGGATCCTTCTCCCGCCTTTGGCGGGATCAGGATGACCCGCCTAAATCGGCGGGTCATTTGATAAGCTGTTTTATTGCTTTTTCAAGCTGCTGATCATTCTCTCGAGTTAGGGTGGTTCCTTCTTTTAGTTTGTTTTCAACCTTAATGTCTGGTTCTATACCTTTACTGTTTATCCAGTCACCTTTTGGCAATATCCATTTCGCCACGGTTATATGAATTCCAGCTCCTCCTTTTAAATTAGTTGCCTCTTGCACCGATCCTTTACCGAAGCTTTTTTCACCTATTAGACGCGCTCTTTTATAGTCCCTTAAAGCACCAGCCAGGATCTCTGAGGCTGAAGCTGAACCTTTATTGATTATTACCACTAAGGGTATATCAAGAAGTTTGCCCTCCCTTTTTACTTGATATGACTTTTCATCTTGAGTTGTTGACGTTTGTTTTACTACTAGTTTTCCTTTCGGTAGAAATTCTGACGCCACGTAGACAGAGCCATCAAGATAACCTCCGGGATTGTCTCTTAAGTCGATGATCAATCCTTTAATCTCATCCCTTTGCCATTTTTCAGCGATTTCTTCAGCAGTTTTGTCCCACTCGTCATTGGTGTTATCGCCAAACTGATTAAGCTTAATAATGGCGACGGACTGATTCTTTCTTTTTTCGTAACTTATTTCAACTGACTCAACTTTAATTTGTTCACGAACAATAACAACTTCAAATTCTTTTGAAGAGCGCTCTAGAGTAAGTTTTACTTTTGTTCCCCGTGTTCCTCGAATTTTAGAAACTGCCTGGGGTAAAGTCCAACCTTTGGTAGATTTATCGTCAACTTCATTTATAAAATCACCAGCCTTTATCCCGCTTTTTTGTGCCGGAGAATTTTTAAGTGGAGCGACCACAGTGATGCGGTTATCTTGAAGTCCAAGTTGAGCTCCTATTCCTTCAAATTTACCCGCTAGATCGTCTCTCGATTCTTTATTTTCTTCAGGTGTAAGAAAAAAAGTATACGGGTCTTCAAGAGCTGAAACCATTCCTTTGATAGCGCCAAAATACATTTTCTGTTTGTCAATTTTGCTTTTGTCGATAAATTTTCTCTCAAGTTCTTCCCAAGTCTCCCAAAAAAGTTCAAAATCTAATTTTTTATCATCCAATAGAGGGCTTCGTTTTGTATTAAAAACGCTGTTGTTTAACTGTCCGATTCTTTCAATTTTTTCTTTATATTGGCCTAATTTTAAACCCGTACCAAAAAGAAAAACGCCAAGAGATAAAAGCAACAGTATATTAGTTATCTTTTTAGTAAACATAAATCTATTAAAATCCAAATGACAAAATCCAATGGATTCGACTGTGCTCATCATTGTCCTGAGCAAAGTCGAAGGACAAAATCCCAATTAAATCCCAAGTCTAATCCCGCTTAGCGGGATGAATTGACATTTGAGCTTTGAATCCTGGAATTTATCTGTAAAAATATATCTTACTATATTGTTTATCAATTAAACAATAAGGTAAATTTAATTTTAGAATCTGTTTGAAATCTTCGATTGTTTTAATTTGTGCTTCAGGTAGGTCCGAATTTTGTGGTGGTACTCTCATGGTAACAAAACCGCGAATACCCAAAGCTTCTGCTTTGGTTTTTAAATATACATCGACTACTTCAGCTATCATAATTTTATTAGCTGCTTGAGATGCAAAGATTGGTCCATATGGATCTTTAAAGAATATAGTTTCTCCGCCAAAATTTGTACTTGCTTGTTTGAGTTGGAAATCTTTTGCCTCGGTAACCTTAATTTTTATCCGCTCTTTAGTTAGTTCTACAATTTCACCTTTAAAATAAGCATTAGTAAATGTGTTCTTTGATTTATAGATAGAGATATTTACTGTCCCTTCGTAGTGATTGATCTCCTTAATGACACCGTTATAATCACTTAAAATAACATTTTTACTGATTAAACTTTTCCTCTCAGCAATGATGTCTCCCTTTTGAATTGGGTCACCAACAAATTTTTTAAGGTATTTAAATATTTTATCGGAAGGAATTTGTAATTTTTTTGCAATGGAGATGATGATATCTTCACTTTGGTAGTCTTCAATAAAAGGTGTATTAAAATCAACCTTTTGACCAACCTTTAAAATACACTTTGTATCTGTTGGTGTAGATATTGAAATATTCATCATATAATTTAAACAATCTGCATTTTATGCTTACGAATTATTATTCTTGAAATTTTCCCTCAGTAAAATTATAGCAAGAAGTTATGAAGATTATTTATCTTAGTCCTTGGTAAGAAACATAGGGTAAGAGAGCTAGATATCTTGCGTATTTTATCGCTTTCGTAAGGAGTCTTTGATGTTTAGCGCACACTCCTGTTTTATCGCGACCTAAGATTTTTTTTCTTATCGATAAAAATTTTTCTACGTTCTCTATATCTTTATAACTTGGTTTTGTTTTATACTGACAAAAAAAGCACTTAGTCATAATAAATAGTTTATCAAGTTCATAAAGTTTATAAAGTTATATGATTTTTCGACTTGATGAACTTGTAACTTGAAAAACTGGGAATTTAGAAAGGTATATCATCGGGATTCACATCTTCGGTCCTTGCTTCTACACTCTTCTCTTCTTTTTTTTCTTCCTTTTCTTTTTTCTCTGTCTTAGACGTTTGACTTTCTTCAGAGGGCAATGATTCTTCGCTTGATTCCTCAACTGCTGGTTTAGTTTCTTGAACAGTTTCCTCTTCGACAGCAACTTTTCTGCCGTCGCCAAAAACAATAAAATCATCGAGAACAATTTCTGAGACGGTTCTTTGTTGTCCGTCGCGGCCGGTAAATGTCCGATAAACAAGTCTTCCTTCAAGAAATACTTTTCTACCTTTGGTTAGAAGTTTTCCACAAAGTTCGGCTAATTTCTGCCAAGCGACAATCCTATGATACTGTGTTTCTTCTTTTGTTTCACCATCGACGGTTTTCCATGACCTGTTTGTCGCTACGCCAAAACTACATACAGCTGTTCCGGTTGGAGTATATTTTAACTCCGGATCACGGGTGAGATTTCCTATCAAGATAACCCTGTTTAAAGATCTACTTGCCATAGTGTTAGTAATTAATTTATAACCTGATGTCAAGCTGAATTTAGTTCAGCATCTGATTTTAGTGGGATCCCGAAATGAATTCGGGATGACACTAACGTGTCATTTTTAATAATAAGTACCTGATTAGTTTTTCGTTGAAGTTCAGCTTTTTTTTAAGCTCGCTTATATTATTTTGGTCTAGATTAAGAAGCCAATGATAATAGTTGGAGCTGGTATTCTTTTTAATAGGATAGGCAAGAGTTTTCCCCCCCCATTTTTCTTCTTTTTCTATTTTACCCTTAAGCGAGTTAATTAAATCTTTTATGTTTTTTAACTCTTCTTCATCCGAAAGAAGTAAAGTCAATTCGTAGTTAGGCATACTTATTCACTAATTAGTTTCTTAATCTGAAACTGATTGATATTTATAGAAATTAAATGAAATTTACTTGCCCTTTAAAATTCTTATATATAATAAACTTTAACATGATTAAAATCAAGCGGATTTTGTTTATTTTGCTGTTTGCCATGTTGCTTTATAGTCGTTTCGTCAATCTTTCATGGGGTCTCCCCTATCCAATGCATCCTGATGAAAGAAATATGGCAAATGCAATTCAACAGTTGCAATGTCCAATTCAGAATTCAGAATTCAGAATTCAGAATTGTTTTAATCCCCATTTCTTCGCCTATGGGCAATTTCCTTTATATATTGGTTATGGAATAGTCATGATTCTCAAGTTATTTGATGGTGATTTGGGAACAGCGATTGGTTTTGAAGAAGCAGCGTTTAGTCTAAGAATTATGTCGGCTGCAGCATCGATTCTAAACGTTTTGATTCTTATGAAGGTCGCCGAACTCCTAATTTCTAAACAAATATCAAATATCAAATATAAAATATCAATTTTCTTAGTTTTCATACTCTCCCCATTCTTCATTCAATTTTCTCATTTCGGTACAACGGAGTCACTGTTAATGTTTTTGTATTCAGTAATCATTTATCTATCGATAAAGTACAGTCAAAATAAACTCGATCCCTTAATTTTTTATCTTCAAACTTCAATCTTCGTCGGTATAGCCTTTGCGACCAAAGTTTCATCCGTAGTATTTTTAATCGTTCCACTGGCCCTAATTCTTAATCAAATCAGAAGTTCCTTTCTGCAACGGTCGCTAGCGATATGGTATCTTTTAGCTCTGACATTAATTTTCGGTATTCTCTTTTCCCCACATAATTTTATTTCATTCCTCGAGTTTTTAGGTTCGATGGGATATGAGTCAGATGTGGCAACAGGAGCCTACAGAGCTTTTTATACGCGACAGTTTGAATTTGCAGAACCGATTATATTTCAACTGACGAAAATTTTTCCTTACACTCTGGGTTGGCCGGTTTATATTTTTTTTCTACTGGGATTTGTTTTTCTTCCCAATAGAATCGAATTTAATTTACTGCGCTTAGCTGTGTTATCAGGATTTTTGCCCAATGCCTTTTTTTATGCAAAATGGACAAGATTTATCAGTCCAATATTTCCTTTAATGTTAGTGGTTGCTATAGCATATTTAAATGTCATCCTGGACTTGCTTCAGGATCTGTTTTTAAAATTCAGATTCCGAAATCCATTCGACAAACTCAGGATCCTGAGTTTACCGAAGGATAAATTCGGAATGACGAAAATAATTATATCTTTTGCCTTTTGCCTTTTAAGTTTTATCTTTATATTACCTGGTCTCGCTTATCTTTCTATTTATAAAAACCCCGATGTTAGATTTACTGCTTCGGATTGGATCTATAAAAATATTCCATCAGGATCTTATATTCTTTCCGAAACCGCTAATGTTATCGATCCCCCAATCTCAACTCCTACCTTCAAAAATCCCGACAAACATTATGAATACATTTCTTTCAATTTTTATGATCTAGATGAAAATCCAAAGTTCCAATCCGAACTTCCACAACATCTTAAAAAAGCCGACTATATATTTATTCCGTCAAGAAGAATTTTTGCGAATCATTATTGTTCAGATTCATTGTCATTTCGAGGGAGTGAAACGACCGAGAAATCCAGTCCTGATTTTATCAGGACGTACGATAACGCTCCGCTAGATTTCTCGCTAATCGCTCGAAATGACGCAGAAAAAAAAAGATGTGTTTATTTAAGAAAAAAATATCCATTACTCAATGAATATTATGACAATCTTTTTTCCGGTGAGTTAGGTTTTGAGAAAATCGCCGAGTTCAACTCATATCCAAAAATTCAGTTTTTCGGTAAAACAATTATTGAAATTCCTGATGAGGAAGCAGAAGAAACCTGGACAGTCTTCGACCATCCTGTTTTCCGGATTTATAAAAGAATATAGCTTCTTGTTGACTTTTTAATTTTGATAGATTAAGATTATCTCGCCATGTCAGGACAAAGTGAATGGGCTTCCTCAGTTGTGAATCTTGAAACAAGAGTTTATGCGCATCTACCTTCCTCTAATATTCTACAAAGATCTCCTACCGATGATGAAATTGAAACAAGAGAAAAACATAGAAAAATATTTCCTGGAGCGGACTTTACTATTGCAACAAAAGAAGGAAAACTCTATTTTGTACCGTCTTGGCATGATTTGAATAGGATACGTGGAGATGCAAAGGGTGTACATTATGCTAAAGCTATCTTTGAAGGAGGTAGTTTTGTGCCAGTAACGGAAAGGGAAAATTCTACAAAAGTTACTCACGGAAATATTATTTTGGCAAGACCTAGAAATAAGCGTTATCGAAAATCTTGGCAAGCGTTAGGTTACGATGTTGAAACAGAAGATTTTAATCAATGTATCTTTGATTTAGCAGCTGTACTGGGAGAAAATGTATTGAAAGGTCCAGATGGCGAAATAGGAAGAGCATATATTAGGCCAGCCGGTGTTGTGATAACAGAAGGAACAGGTGTTGGTTCAGCTGCTGATGATGTAATTTTTAACAGTGTTTATATACATTATTTTCCTTCTTATTTTCCAGGTCGCGATGAAAGAATTTATCATGGCGACGGATTAAACGTTACTATATTCTTAGATCAACAAAGACTTGAACCGATTGTAGGAAAACTTGCTCGAAATTACCCTTTGGTTGGTGATTTGACAAGAAGGGCGAGAGAGTTAGGAGACGAAGAGGCAGTTTTATTAGCACCGTATGGATTTAATCCAATAACAGGAGGACATATTCGTAGATTTGCTCAAGACGGGGAGAACGCATTGATAGAACTTTTATTATATCAATATTTTTCAGACGGACCGGGTGAGGGACTGATTGCAGTTAGTGCAAGAAATGGACGTCGTGAACTATGGTATCCTCCAGAATTTGTAAATCAATTACCTTCGACAACTATGGCTTATATTTGTCGATATTTAGCTCCAGATTTAGGATTTAAGGTTATTGAGAGACCTTTTGGATTTTATGAAATAAGAAAGGGCCTGGTTGATAATATTATCATGGTCGGAAATGCAGTCGGAGCTGCTATTATAGGAAATCAAAGAATCATTCATCCTTCAAAAGGAGAAATAGAAGTTATTAGTATGCCAATTTCCGAACCTGCCAAATTAATAAGAGATGCTTATGCAGATCAGATTTCCGAGAGAACACCTCCATCTAATCCTTCTTTATTGACAAGAGTTGACTTTAATTCTCCACAAGTTACTAGAGCTAGAGAAATTCTATACAACGCTTGGAAGTTGCACTTTTAAATCGTCAGATTGGCGTTATCAAGGTTAATTGAAGATGTTAAGTAACTAAGAATTTTTTCCGCTGAAGAGTTATCTCGTGTTATCACATAGGCAATGCATCCATCCGCGTCATGTTCAAGCCCAAATTCACTTCTTAACTGTGTATCTTTTAATCTTTCAAACGGTGCCGTATGCAATCTTAACTCACCACCTTGCAAAATACCCATTTGCAGTCGATGATCCCTGACTTCAAGACAGGAATAAACTTCGTGAATGCCTCTCTTTTTAGGCACGATAGTGATTTCTCCACCAGGAATACCTGCAGGGCATTCATAGGGAGCCTTTCCATTATGAGAAGGTCTTCTTAATTTTCCAAAATCACCCGATACATTTACAGTTTTACCAGTGGTTGAAATAGGATATTTTTCTCTAATTTCACCAACGATTTGATAAAAAGTCGCATGATCTTCCTCTGTTAACATCAGATCTTGAAATCTACCTCCAGAGGCTTTATGTCGATTAAATCTCAAGCCGTTACAATCTAATCCTCCATGACTCTCATCAGCTAAAACTAAGTCTGCAACATTCTGTAACTGGTCTAAATTATGTTTGCCGACAGTAACGTTTAAAACAACACCGATGTAGGTTCCAAATTTTTGATTAAAAGCTAATATATTTTTCACTGCTTTTACTACAATCTGCCATGGAATACCGTTGAAGACATTATCTGAACCGGAAGCTCCATGCAGAGACATTTGGATGTTGTTTATGCCAGCTGTGGAAATTAATTCTAAGGCTTTTTCAGGCGCTTGTGCGACGATAAGACCACTTGTTAGTAGATAAGGTTTTTCGTTGAAAAGTCCTGCTTTGAAATGTTGAGGTAGGGACAGCAACTCTGCTCCGGTAAAAATAACTGAGAATCCCTTATCTTCTAAGGAATTTCTCATCTCTAAAGCTTCTTGGGTAGAAGGAGTATAATCGGGTCTTGCCCCACCTCTAATCAAATAACAATTTCTACAGGCAGCCCCGCAAGTCTCACCAATATTTCTTACTGTCTGCGGTGATCCAGTTGAAGCTTCGAGCAGGATATATGCTGTTCCTCCTGTAGATTTTATTTCATGAGGAGGTCTTTTAAGAGCTTCAGGTCTAAAAGGTTGATAAAGTCTAGGATGTATGTTGGGATTAAATTCGTCTAACCAGGCTACAGCGGGTTTGGCAGCAATTATTTGGCAATAGATTTTATTTTCAGGCATAATAGCGGTTTTACAATTTTGTGCTTTTTTTTGCCAAACCCGTTGTGACCCGTTGCATTAAGTTATATATTTTTTTAACTTCATCTGATACATTTCCTCCAAGTACTTTATTTACTCGCCTAAAAATTATTCTAGCAATGTTTTTATTAGTTTCTGACAATTCAAAAAGCATTGGTTGGTATCTTATGGCATTAGGTAGTGCTCCCACCAGTACTCCATCCTCGATTAAGAGCGCTATTTGGACTAGTTTCGCATTATTATTATTGCCAACAGCTATTCCTCTATTTAAATATTTACCTAAGAGATTTTTTTTATCGAAGTTTTCCTCCTTTGCGACTTGATCTATTGCATCTGATTTCATTTTGAACCATTTTTGCAAATTCTTACTCTTAAGAAGTTCAGCGGAAAGTAACACGCGAAGCAAGGGTCCATTCATCTGATTTGTGGTTATCTGTGTGAATGGATAAGCCTCTTTTTCAATTGTTTTTGGCATCATCACCATGCCAAAGGGTTGACCATTGGAAGCAGATTTAGCTGTAGTTACAACCAACAGATCAAAATCCGAAAAGATAGCATCAACATTTTCGCCCCAATAACTTCCGGTTCTACCTAATTGTTGAACACAATCAACAATAATAGGTAGTCGATTTTTTTTCATTAAGTGTTTAACCTCGATTAGGAGTTTTTTATCTGTTACAATAATACCCAAATCTCCTAGTATATCAGGTTCCAAATAGAGTCCGGCAACTAGTTTCTTCTCGATTTTTTCTTTTAATTTTGTCATAAATTCTCTGTGAAATTTAGCTGTTGGTGGAGGTAGTGATCTATCAACCCAAATAGTTTTACCTAGTCTCCTAACTTCTTGAACATCAACACCAAAACCTGTCGCTTCACGGGCACTACCAAAACCACCAGCCCATGTTCCATCGACTGCAAGAATTCGGGCGTTCCTAAGTCTTAAAACCTTTTCTGCATAAGCATTAACTGTTTCTATAGCAATAGAGTTGACGATTGATGCGGATGACTCCATATGAATATATACATTATTCCGATTTTTTTTTATGGGATAGAGATCTCTGAGTTTTTCAAAAGCAAACACTTGTCTTAATCCGGGATGATAGGCGGTACAAACATTATCTTTCCAACCCATAAAATCTTCTATTCTGTCCATCATTAGCAGCCAGGGATTTTCTGCTCCCAAAGCAATAGAAGAAGCTGAATTTAGTACGTCGATCAATGCGCCTTCTTGACTATCTAAACCTAATAAATATTTTATTCCAGCAGTTTGTTTTTTTATTATTATTCCATCTAACACCCAAGCTCTGGCAGCATGTGGAAATAAGCCTTCTAAACTTTTTCGAGTCTTTTTCATTTCAGTATTGAAATACCAGATTCGTTTTTTAGACTTTCTCTTATTTTTAAGTGCTTTTTCGCTGAGATGAAAAGAATAAAGAAGAGCGTCGTTAAATTTTTTCTTAAAGTAATTAACTTCAGGCTGAAGAATCTTGTTTTCTTCCATAGAAATAGATGAGAGATTTTTGAGCTTATCTAGAAGTTGATTTACTGATTTATCAGCAATTTTTTCGATGAATTTTAATTCTGCAAAGTTATTCATTTTTACTTTTAGAATTAATTGCTAATTGCCTCAACTGATCTGGTGTAAAAAATAGTCTATCGTAATCTGACGGATCATAGGGAAAAATTTTCCCAGTATTTAGATCGAATTTAGTTATTGGTCCATAAGAGGCTACATAGTTAGGCTTCAAACTTCCATCTGGATTTACACCTGCTAAATTATCGCCATCTGAAGCATGCCAATCCTCTCCAGGATAGACAACCATGCCTACTATCTCCATCGCAACCCTAAATATTTGCCTGGTTTGCCATTCCTCAGCAAGAAGATACGGGCAGCTGAGAGAAACTAGCGCGCCTCCCTGGGGATATTTATTTCCCAAAGGTAAGGGATCTCCATTCAGTGTTCTTAGAGTGACATCGACAGCAGCTCCACCTTTATGTCCTGCAATTCTAGGCATGATAGCTGTCTTACTTTGTGCTTCGGTCATAATAAGGTTAAAGTCTCTTTCGGGATCCCAATCAGGGTGATCATTTAAGATAAAATCGGTAATTCTTCTTTTTAAAAGTCCTTCCTGAACTCCAACAGGTCTGAAAGCATCTTCAAAATGCATGATTAAACCGACTTCATTCAACGCTCTGGCAGCTTGAAGTAATTTTTCGGAAACAGCTTCTCTTGTCCAAAAAACTCTAGATTTTCCTGCCCAACCAGATTCTGAAGCCGGATGGAAAGGTTTTTCGCTAAAACTTACTCTCACTCCTAACTGTTTAAATTTTTCTTCTAACGGAACCATCAGCTCTCCTGATTCTTCTATAGAGATCGCCATCATCATCTGTTGAAATTCGATGCTCTCTTGCGCGTAAACAGGTCCAAGTTGGTAATCTATTTGTTGTCTTTGTTCGGTGGTTAAGGGTTGAGTTAAAAATCCCATTACTGGCAGTTGTAATTGGGGTGCACTTGTGCCTATAGAGTGAGCCATACGGTTAACAAGAAGTTGTGCTGGTGATAAAAAATCTAGGTGAGGATGTTCAAATCTAATTCCCAATTGAGAATTTATTTCTGCAACTTTTCCTCTGACTGTTTCTGATACTGACATATTATTTTTTTTCGAAAACAACTTGTTTTGCAGTAATTTCTTTAAGCTTAACTTGGTCTATATCCCATCCTCGGCCAGGAACTTCCCTGATTTTAATTACCGCACCTTCTCTTTCCATTGGTTCGGTTACAGGGTCATCACCCTCAACAAAATAGGCTTTAGTACCTGAGATATCCGATGGCAGAGTAACTCCAGGATGAGTGGCCATCGCTAAACTATGAGCTTTACTTGGAGTTGGTTCAAGCATTCCGCCAATCCAGGTAGCTACACCTTCGGATTGTGCACGGTCAATCATCTGTTTTGCTACATGCAGACCACCCACGCGAGCGATTTTTATATTAATAATCGGTATTCCACCTTCAATTGCCTGTTCTAACTGATCCAAGGTTTCTATACTTTCATCTAGGCAAACTCGACCAGGGATTCCTTCCCGATCAAACTTCTGCTGTAAGGCAATATGGTGTCTAATATCATCGGGCGCCAACGGTTGCTCAATCATCAAAAGATCTAATTCTGCAAACTTTCTTAATAAACGCATATGTTCTGGATTTCCGTGATCAAATGATGAATTTGCATCAACCATCAACATCACATCAGGGTTGGCATTTCTAATTAGCGCAATTTTTTCAAGATCGTCTTGTAATGGCCCAACTTTGACTTTGATTCTTCGGAAGCCTTGTGCGATCTGTTTTCGTATATCGTCTTGCGAGGCGCTTTTAGGAATGCTGATTCCGACCTCAACAGGTCGTCTCGAACCTCCAACAAGAGAATAAAGGGGAACACCGTTGATCTGAGCACTGGCATCAAAAAATAAGTTGGCAAATCCGGCTTTGAATATATTGTGACCCACGATCGGTCCAAGAGCGTCGACAATTTCTTGAGGGTCAAAAAATTCAACACCAACTACATTTGGCCCAACCCGTTGTAACAATTCCCAAGCTCCTTCTGTCCATTCTGGATTATAGAAAGGAAAAGGTAAAGTGTCGATTGTCCCCCATCCCAGATATCCTTCAGTAGTCTGTGCCTGTAGAGCTATCATATCTCTTGCTGGACCAACAATTCTTGGTTTACCATTAACTTCACCAAGAGGGAAAGGATTAATTAATTTTGGAATAATGTATCGTACCTCTAGCTGTTCAATTTTCATAGTGAAATCAAGAATCTTATTAACCTATGGGACCAGAATCTGATAACTCTTGGAAAATTTGTAAAGCTTCATTTCGTACTTCAGTTAAATCTCCTTCGTAATATTTTTCGGGCATATCGGGACTAACAGGATTGTTGGCTCCCGGACCAAGTCTGGCATATGATATTTGGATTGCGTCACCGTTGCCGCGGTTTGACGGTACCCAGCCGTTGCAGACAAATCCAAGCTGTTTTAGAGTGCTAACAATACCTGTTATTCTTTCTTGATTGACGCCATCGCCTAAGGTAGCGTCAACGTAAACTTCAACAAAGGGAACGTTGCCATTTATCGCGATTTGGATTGCATCCGCCAATGAAACAGTCGGTATAACTCCGGTAGCTTTTTGTCTAAATTCGTCATCGGTATCAACTATATCTACTTTTGCAAAAATATCTGATTGTCCGTTACTGTCTGTAGGCGTAAAACTAACGACAGCCTGAATTCCGTCAGAAGACAACACTTCAGAGCTAAGCACGGTTCCATTGTGTAGAATTTCTGGAGTAGCACCAAATGTCCTAAGCAGAAAATTAGATATTCTTTCTGCATCTTTACTATCAGGTACAAATAAAGTTTTTTTAGTCAATTTCGTTCTATAGGATTCCGGAAAGGTAGGTTTAAAAATAAATAGAAAAGGTTCTGTTCTTTCAAGATTATACCTCCAACCGACGGAAGAAAAACCGAATCCTAAATTTTCTCCGTATTTTCTGCCTCCAAAAAAAACACTTTGAACCCCTTGACCCCCGGAAAATTCATCATTCCAAGTTTGGGCAAGTCTAATATCACTGTAGATAAATGAAGCTGATTTTCCAACAATTTCTGGGTCGGCAATAAATCTAGGATCGGTTAATAAATGATATAACCGAAGTTTGGAAACTCCTCTGACCGGAACATTATTTAATTCCGCAGTTTTATCCGCTCGTATACCAGTTCTTCCCAGTTCGACAGCATAACCTTTTTTACCTAGGATATCTTCTCTTATTACCGTTCCAAATACGGCTACAGTTTCTCCTATAGGATTATGAACTGTATACATATGAAATTTTCCGGCTCCAACATCGTCGATGATTGCTTGGGGGTTTTTTTGTTTTAAAGGGTAGCGAGTTCCTCCAGTACCGTTCGGATAAGTTTGTTGAATAACTTCAGCGTACTGATCGGCTTCACCTGTCAACGCTTGGTAGTCGGTTATGTAACAAAAAGGATTCTCGGTGTATGTAAATCCGGCTTTTCTTAATTGATGGTTTGCCGTAACAATATCCGGAAGCATAGTAACGATTGTTCCGAAATTTTCCTGAAAGATTTGCTCTTGCAGAGCGGCATTTGATCCGGAAAATAAATCCGGTGATAATTCATTAGTAGTCAATAGGATTCCGAGTAAATGTTCGGGGTGAATCAGAGTAGGTTTATAAAGTGGATCTGTTCTAGCTGCGTCTTGAATCATATCTACAAACTCACCCCTTCTTTGTCCTAAGGCTTCTTGCAAATAGTTTCTACCTAATTCAAATTTTTTACCTAGAGTACTTTCAGCCATATTATTTTCTTTGAAATAAAAAAAACCTCCCAATTTTCGGGAGGTTAATTTTGAAAAGGTTAAATCAATTAGTAAATCCTCCCGCCCGTTAAGGGGTAAGAAAGAGGACGTACATAATTGACCAAACCTTAGATTTCATATTATGAAATTATATTCTAGCAAAGTTTTTTATTTTTGCAAGCGGATTTTAAAGCCTTTTTCCAAATCCTCAATCAAATATCCTTTTTCAGCGATCTTTTCACGTAGTTCGTCAGCAGCAGTAAAATCACCTTTTCTTCTCGCCTCTTCTCTTCTATTTGCTAAGGCAAGAATTTGCTCAGGGATTTTGACTTCTTGAACTTCAGATAATTTGAGACCAAAGACTCGATCAAATTCAAACAGTTGTTCAAGTTTGTCTTGGGAGGGGATATTGGATTTGAGCATCTCCCAAGTTAGAGCTAAAGCCTGGGGAATTTGGAAATCATTAGAGATAAAGTATGTAAACTTTTGTTGATATTTATTAAGCTGAGTTAATTTATCAGTTGAGAGAATGGATCTTTGTGTTTGACCACGAAGCGTCAAAACAAAATCTTTTAATTTTTGATAACCATCTTTAGCTGAATTTAACGCTTCCCAGGTGAAATTTTGCTTTGAGCGGTAATGGGCATTTAGAAAAAAATAGCGCAAATCCATGGGATCATACCCTTTTTCTATTACGTCGTTAAAGGTAAGAAAGGTTCCTGCGGATTTTGCCATTTTTTTAGCATTGACTAAGAGATGTTCGTTGTGAAGCCAATAATTAACAAATTTAGCTCCATTTGCACTTTCTGATTGAGCAATTTCATTGGTATGATGTATAGGTATATGTTCTACACCTCCCATGTGAATATCAATTGTATTTCCCAAAAGCGATTTAGCCATGACGCTGCACTCAATATGCCAGCCGGGAAAGCCTACTCCCCAAGGTGAAGACCAAGTTTGAAGAGCACTTTTATGAGTTCCAGTTTTAAAAAACCAAAGTGCAAAATCAGAAAAATGCCGTTTATTTGGATCGTCTGCTTTACCTTTACCAGCTCCGGCTATATTTAAATCAATTTTTTGTCGATTAAGTTGATTATAGTTTTGAAACGTACTTACATCAAAATAAACTGCTAAATCTGTAATGTAAGCGTGTTTCTTTTCAAGTAAGACTTTGATCATGGTGATCATCTGCTTTATGAAACCAGTTGCACGAGGTTTATGATCAGGCGGTAGAATATTAAGTTTTTGCGTATCAGCTTCAAAGATTTTTATATATTTTTCAGCAACTTGTGAAGGGGTAAGGCCTTCTCTTTTGGCTCCTTTTTCCATCTTGTCCTCGCCAACGTCTGCGTCACTAACCAAATGACCAACATCGGTATAATTTCTGACAAAGGTAAGCTGATAACCTAAAAATTTAAAAGATTTTCTTATCAAATCAGACCATACCATTGCCCTTAGATTACCAATGTGCTGGACCCAATAAACAGTTGGACCGCAGTGATAAAAAAGGACTTTTCCTGCTATTAGAGGTTTAAAATCTTCTAATTTTCTAGATAATGTATTGTAAAGCTTCATGAGTTATGGTATATAATTTAGCTTTAAATTTGTAAAAGATCAACTAAATTGAGCAAAAAAAATAACTTTTTGTTATAATATTATTAACGATCAATTAATTTAACTCAACTAAATTGAACAATTATAGTTAATATTAATCTATTATATCATCACAAAAGTTGCATTATGGATTATTATTAAAATATATTTTTTTCCTTATTTAAAAATTTCTTCAATTTCAAAAATCGTTTTATACATTTATAAAAATAACTAATAAAAGCATCAATATAATATATTGTTTAAGTTAAATCTAGCTTCATAGAATAAAAGTCATTCCTTCAAATTTTTAAATAATTAGTTATAAATCATTTATAGATAAATAGGTTTAATAAATAACTTATTATAATTAAAAAATATTATAAAAAAAGGCATCTATAAAAACATTATTAATCTATACTTCGATAACTCAGGTTTGCAACTGAGTAACTCAGTATATACCCATCTAATCCACTTTTTTGCTCTTTCGAGCTGCAAACTGGAGTAAGATGGGTATAGTAAATATATTCAAAAATTTTTAAAACAGTTTTATCTATCTTGGTCCATTCTTAAAACTTGTTTTTCTAATCTTTCTTTTCTGAAAATTAAAGATTTTTTAGCTTAGAATTATAGATGATAAAAGATAATTAACTCGCAATTTAACTACCTATAGTAATATTTAAATATCATGTTAAACGTTTATATATAAATTAATATTAAAGTAATGAGTCTGATTAACGGATTAGAGCATATAATCAATTAAAAATGATAGAATTATAAATTAATATGAATTAATTTTATCTTTAAAGAAATTAAGAAATTACTAACTTAAAACCTAAGTTGCGAGAGTTAATTGGTTAAATTAATATATTTGGGGTAAAACAAGGGGATAAATTAGAGATTGATTTATATTTAGATTAATTTGACAATCTAAACAAATTTAGCAGTCAGATTAGCACCTAATTCTTTTAGTTGCTAAAAAGAGATTTGAGTTGTTATTTTGCGCTAAAATGCACTTTTTTTAGGCAAAATTTTGTGAAAATCTTGATTTATCAAAAAATATATTGATTTTGATAAGAAATATCAGGAAAGTTTATAAGATTTGTTAATATAACAATATTTTCCTGAAAATTAGCAATTCTATAGTCTTAGCCTAGATTTATATTTATAACCCTATAGTTTATTAAGTGTTCAGCATAATTTACTTCAAGACTAGAATCTTCGCCTAGTCTAACTCGGCTTAGCTATTCGTAGACCAAGATTGATATGGTCGATGTCTTGAATAACATTATTTGATGGATAAAAGAAATACTAATCATCACTTCTCGGAAAGAGTTTCTTATGTCGGGATGGTGAGACTTGAACTCACGACCTCACGGTCCCGAACCGTGTGTTCTGCCATCTGAACTACATCCCGTATTTTGGGACATAACCTAGCGGTTTTTTCCCAACGATTTTCCCTAAGTTGAATCGCAAGCTATTTAAATTTCAAACGCACGCTTACGATTAATTATTATATCATTGTTTGCCGGTTGAGGGTTTGAGTTCGGCGTGTTGGCGCTGAGCAACTTTTTTAGGTGAAAAGATGCTTCGTCTTACTTTGCCTTTTGGTATTTCTGCTACTTGTTCTTGCTTTTTCTTTTGCTCCTCTATTCTTTCTTTTTCTTGGGACTCAAAGAATTCCTTTTGTTTCTTTTCTTGTTCTTCTTTTTTCTTATCCTGCAAAACTTGTTCCTCTCCACGTTTTACTAGCTGAAAAAGTCGTTGTTTTAAGATTTCGGTTTTTTGGGATTCCAGGTCTTGATAAGATTTACCGAGTTTTTCAAGATTGAGAGGAGTGTGATTTGAGGCGGTTTCCCCTTTTTTCTCCTTAACCGCACCGGTTTTATCGCCATTAGAGTCCACACCTAGAATTTGCTCCCACATTTTAGTGGAGCTAATGGTTGATGACACCTGTTTAACGACGGTTTTAGCTGCTTTTTTTGCCTGGGTTGAGCCTTGTTCGACTAGTTTTTCAAAAGAATCTTCCAGGGTAGATTTTATCATGAGTATCAAGTATAAAGTATTTAGTATTAAGTATAAAACAGATGCTAGCCACGTTCAGCATGAGATCCAAAGGCGTAAATCATACTAGATACTTGATACTTTATACTAAATACTAAATCCCGAGCATTGCTTTGGCTCTCTCGGACATTTTATCCATCGACCAGGGCGGATCAAAGGTAAGCTCAAAGCTGATTTTATCTTCTGGTAAACCTAGTTCTTTAAGCTTGCTTTTTGCCTCTTGCTCAATCAAAGAAAATAATGGACAGCCAATAGTTGTAAGAGTCATGGTAATTTTTGCCTTGCCTAAGTTATCTAGAGTTATTTTATATACTAATCCCAAATCAACGATTGAAATGTTTAGTTCGGGATCCATGACTTCAGTTAGTTTAGCTCTTATTGCTCTTTCACTAATTTTAGCCATAAGTAAATTTTAACAGATGGTATACTTATCTAAGTAGCTAACAGTAAATAGTAAGTAGTTAGAGATAAATTTAAATTAACAATGAATTCATATAAACTCCGTTTTATTCCACTTGGTGGCGTGGTAGATGTGACTAAAAACATGTATGTCTATGAGCTGTATGAAAAAGAAAAGCTGAGAGATATCCTGATTGTTGATTGTGGGATAGGATTTCCAGAGGAAAAAGAACTTGGCGTTGACTTTGTCATTCCTGACATTTCTTATTTGTCTGACAAAGTTGATAAAATCCGTGCGGTTTTACTTTCTCATGGACATGAAGATCATACCAGTGCGCTTCCCTATCATTATGAAGCTTTAAACAATCCTGAGGTCTTTACGAGTCGTCTAACAGCAACTTTTGTTGAAAATAAGTTTAAAGAATTCGGTAAAAAAGTAAAGATGAATCAAATTGAATATGACAAAGAGTATCAGTTTGGACTCTTTACTGTAAGTTTTATTCGTATTACACATTCGATCCCTGACGCACTACATATCTTGATTAAAACACCTATTGGTAATTTCTATCATGGAGCCGACTTTAAACTTGATCTTACCCCTCCCTATGGCAAATATCCAGATTTCTATTCAATCATAAAAGCCGGGAGAGAGGGTATTTTGTGTCTTTTTTCTGATTGTCTGGGCGTTGAACGGGAAGGTCTTACTTTATCTGAGAGCATTGTTGGTCAGACATTTGAAGATGAGATGCGAAAAACTAAAGGCAAATTCGTGATGACAACTTTTTCTTCTAATATTTCCCGTATTCGACAATGCGTTGAAGCTGCAATCAAATTCAATCGAAAAATAGTCTTTTTAGGCAGATCGATGAGAGAAAATTCCGGTCAGGCAAAAGAGATAGGTTATTTACCAATTCCCGATAGACTTCAGGCTAAGGAAGATGAAGTGATACGTCTGCCTCCCAACAAAATTTGCTTAATTGCAGCTGGTTCACAAGGTCAATATGATTCTGCTTTATCCCGTCTAGCTAATAATAAAAATCCAAATATCAAAATAAAATCTGGAGATAGAATTATTTTTTCCTCAGATCCTATACCTGGCAATGAAAAAGAAGTCTACGCGTTAATTGAGGAACTCTCTTTACTAGGGGCGGATGTTGTTTATTCAGACATTCATGACCAACTTCATGCTTCAGGTCACGGAAATCAAGAAGATTTAAAATTTCTGATTCGTTTTACCAATCCAGACTATTTTATCCCAATTGGGGGGACTATCCGGCATCAAAACCAATATAAAAAGCTGGTGTCAGATTTAGGCTATAATAAAGAAAAAGTTTTTTCCTTAAATGAGGGTGACAATGTCTGGTTTGTTAAGGGTAAAGCCTATCTTGGAAACTCTCTCGAGATAAAAAATATCTATGTCGATGCCTATGGAATAGGTGATGTTGGGAATGTCGTTTTACGCGATAGGAGAACCTTATCTAGCGAAGGAATTGTGGTAGCTGTTTTAGTACTAGATTCAAAAGCTAAGCTGGTTAGTCGGCCAAAATTATTATCAAGGGGTTTTGTTTATGAAAAAGGAGAAGAGAAATTGTTTTCCGAAGCTATAATTTTGCTAGAAAGAAGTTTGAAGCCAAGGCCTGAAAGAGTAATCGATTTCAATAATATTAGAAAAGAAATAACAATAATTTTGGAAAATTTCTTTTTTAAGAAAAGAGGAAGAAAACCATTAGTAATAGTAGATATAATTCAAATTTAGAATTTATAATTCAGAGTTCAGAATTAAATTTACAATTTAAAATTGTTTTTATTCTACATTCTTAATTTAATTCTTAATTCTAGAATCTGAATTCTGAATTTGAGTATGAATTCTTTACCCAATAATCTTAAAAAGATAGCTTTATTTCTTGAGAGATTGCCAGGCATTGGTGAAAAAACAGCTAACCGTCTGGCTTTTTACCTTTTGAGACTTCCAGAAAGAGATCTTAAAGATGTAGCTTCAAATCTAGCTTCGATTAAGTCAAAGACAAAGTTATGTAAGGTTTGTCTGAATCTTACCGAAGATGAGATTTGTAATATCGATACGGATTCTACACGAGATCATGGTGTAATCATAGTAGTTGAAGAGGTATTGGATTTATTATCACTTGAAACGGGAAATATTTATAAAGGGATCTATCATGTATTACACGGAAAGATCGATCCGCTCAATCATATTGGACCAGAGGACATTTATATTGACAAATTGATGGAAAGAATAAAGAATTCGCTTAAAAATAATGGAACAAAACAAAGCAAAAACACAAAATTAAAGGAAATAATACTAGCTTTGAATCCTGATTTGGAAGGTGAGGCAACGGCAATGTATATTAGAGATAGATTAAATGAAATCAAAAAGAGAACCGGATCTAGTTTGCGAATAACGCGTCTTGCCTATGGTTTACCGATTGGTGCGAGTTTAGAGTACGCCGACTATATGACTTTGAGAAAAGCAATTGAAGGAAGAAACAATTATTAAATTGTTAAATTGTTTTTAATTCATCGGCTAAAAGCTTGGCTACGGAGATTTCTTCTAATTTTGGAAATTTTTGCTCGCGGTTCAGCGCTAAGGTATTAGTAGTAAAAAATCTTACCAGTTTTGAATTTTGCAGCTGATTTGGAGCAATTTCGGTGAAATCGTGATGAACTACAGCGGCATATACTGAGGTTGCACCTCTTTCTAAACATAAATCAACGGCTGGTAGAATCGTGCTTCCTGAAACGATCATATCATCGACTATTAAAGCTATTTTTCCCTCAACATCTCCATAGAGATCAAGCGGTTTTGCTTTATGAGCGGTTGCTAAATCTCTTTTTTTTTCAATCACAACTTCGCTAAAGTTTTCAGTATTAAAAAAAACCTTGCCAAAATTTCTTACTTTTTCAACTGCTCCTTGGTCTGGGGAAACTAGCGCTATATTTTTTTCTAATGTCGTCTCATGCAGAGATTTAATATTATTTAATAAAAAATCTCGACTATGTGTTGCTAGCAAAGCAAAAGCAGATAAATGTTTAAAAGGAATAGAAAAAACACCAGCGGTTGCTTCGTCATGAAGATCAAAAGCATACACTTTATCAAAACCTATCGCTTCAATAAATCTAATTACGACATTCACCGAAACACTCTCGCCTATTCTATGTTGGATATTTTGTTTCGCATAACCAAAATAAGGAATTATCCCAATTACTTTTTTTGCTTCCTGTCGTTTTAGGGCATCGCAAAAAAAGAATAGTTCCATATAGTTTGTATCTGTTGGATTTGCAGCTGGTTGAATTATTAGGGTTATAAAGTCTTTGACATCTTCTTGTATTCTTACCCTTACCTCGCTATTGCCAAATCTTACGACCTCAGCTTTAGCCAATGGAATTTTGAGCAGTTTTGAAACTTCTTGGGAAAGAACGGGGTGAGCAGTACCAGAAAAAAGCTTAAGCATAAATATAATACCAATCTACGAATGGTATGCAAATATTGCTAATTATGCAAATAAAATCGAAATTAGAATAATTCACAGCATTTGCATAAAGATTCGCATCATTCGTATCATTTATCTTTGTTGGCTGGATATTTCGATTAATTTTTTGGCTGCAAGCTCTTGGGTTTTTTTTATAGCTTCATTAATTGTTTCTGCGATACGATTTTCAATAACTCCGTCAACTTCAATTGCTTCAATAATTTGATCACCTCGAACCTGTACTTTTACTCCATTTTTTTCTACCACAACTTGTTCTTTCTGAAGAGCCTGTTGCATCTGTTGAGCTTGTTGTTGAAGTTTTTGTAGGTCTCCTAAACCGCCTAATGGATTGAACATAAATTTACACCTCCCTTACGTTTTGGGACGAAACCTAACGGTTTTTTCCCAACGATTTTCCCTGAGTTGGATCGCAAGCTATTTAAGCTTCAAACGCACGCTTGCGATAAAATTATTAATTCTTTTTTTCAAGTTTAATATTTTTTTGCTTATGTTGATTGTAAAACTCGACTACAGCAATTTCAAGCGGTAGTGATTCGATTGGTGATATTTTCAGATTGGAATAGGCTTCGGTTAGTAGCTTCATCAAAGCAATTATTTCTTTGATTTTGAAGTTGATGCCGACTTCTTCAGCTATTTTGACTCCGCTTTGAACAAGTAAAGCTAAACGCAATTCCTCTAAAAGCTGTTCGATGAGATGTTTAACATTTCCACCCGATTCGCTAAATTCGTGGATCCAAGCAAGCATTTCTTTTATTTCTCCTTTTTGCAGGATTTCAAAAAAGTTATCGCTGATGAGGCCTAAGAATTTTCTACCTTCTTCGTAAGTAAGTTTCTGTTGAATAGTAAGTTCTTCCAGAAATTTTGCTGCATCTCTAAACGAGTAATCAGAATGTTTCGCGATCAACTCCAAGAGAGGTTCACTAATTTTAATTTTTTCTTTATCGACAATTTTTTTGAGCATAGCTAAGATATCTGAATTTTTAGCTTTGCCAAAGTTGATTAAAAAACAACGTGACAGAATGGTTTTGGGTATTTTTTCTTGATTTGTGGTTGCAAGAATGAAGATAATAGATGTAGGTGGTTCTTCAAGTATTTTAAGAAGTGCGTTAAATGCTTCTTTAGTAATCATATGCGCTTCGTCTATAATATAAACACGGAAGCGGCTAACCATTGGATAGAAACTGGAATCTCTGATTAAATTTCTAATATCTTCTATGCCTCTATTGGAAGCTGCGTCTAACTCAATAACATCAGGTGAGGAAGAGTTGTCAACCGAGAGGCAGTTTTTACAAGAATTACAAGGTTCATAAGATTCTTTAATTACTTTGATATGAGTTGTCGATGTGGTACGACTTTGGGAGGGTTGAACCCATTTATTGTTTAAACAATTTACTGCTTTGGCTAAAATTCTGGCTGTAGAGGTTTTACCTGTCCCCTTTTGCCCTACTAAAAGTAATGCGTGAGGAAACGAATGTGATAAAAGAATTCTACTTACGGTTTCTTTAACTTTAGAATTATCAAGTTGTTCGACTGTTTTGGGACGATATTTGAGGTAAAACATATATAATGCAAATACTGCTTTTTATCTAAGAATGTTATCAATTCCATGTTTAACAAGTTGCGATATGATAACATCAACTTTTCTCTCTCTTTCTGCGGCTAAAAGAATTGTCAGTGGATAACAAATAAAAATCTCACCAAGGGGATCTTCCTTTTCGAATGTATTATTTTTGTCAAGATAGGAGAAACTTAAAACAGGTAAAGCGGCATTTTCTTTTTTATATTGACTAGCAATTGTTTTCATTTTTTTTTTACCAACAAATATTAAATTAAAAAGTGCGTTATCTGGAATGCCATAATTCTTTAAGATTTTATTCATCTCTTGTTTTAGCAGCTTTCTGTTGATTTTATATCTAGAGGAGGAGATGATATTTATCATGTATTGTTTTACCTCAACGGCATCCCGACGTTACGTCGGGCTGACAGAGAATTAAGGTAGATCTCTGTCATTTTCTTATGGTTTTTTTCGGATAACCTTGTCTCGATCTGGTTCTCAACAATTCTTTTTCCTTTTCTTTTCTGAGAAGTGAGGGTTTTTTGTAAAATAATTTATTTCTAACTTCATCGACAATATTCTCCTCAATAAAAATTTTGGTAAATTTTCTAAATAATTTATCCTTTGACTCGCCCTTTTTTTTACTGACAAGTACCATAATTAACGCCTCCCTTCAAAAGAGTTAAAAAGTTTATAAAGTTTGTAAGGTTATAAAGTAACACAAAAAATCTTCGTGAACTTTATGAACTTTTAACTTTATGAACTTTTCTATTATACGCTTTTTATTATTTCAATGAGCGTTGGAATTGTTACAGGAGAGGGAACCTGATCAGGACGTTTCGGAGATCCATTGAGGAGCATATGTTTGGACGAATGAAGAAACCAGGAGCCTTTGGAATCGACTTTAAGAATTTTGTTATAAAGCGGCGTTAGATCGAGTTTAGGGTTTGGTGGAGACTTTATTCTAATATTGCCATATTTAGGATCTTTGCGAGCGACGAGTTGATAGCCTAATTTTTGCGCCAGTCGTAAGACTTCATCATTGGTTGATTCAATAGCCATGGATTTTCCCAGATAAGAATGGAAGGCAAACCCTTTTTTAATTTCTGCTTGTGCTGCTTGTTGTTTCTTAAGTTTATCTAAAGCGCCATCAAGAGCAATAAAGACAAATTCAACCAGTTTTTGGTCATCAGTGAGAGTGTTTTTTAATCCGTCGATTAAGTTATTTAGCAGGAAATTATAACGGCTTGATTCTGTATCAGGATAATAGACTTCGAGAAAGTGATCGTCTTCAATCACAAAATCGACGAGAATTTTAAGTGGCTCGATTAATTTAATTTTGATTAAATCGTTTTTTTTTAGATAGTTTAAGATTTTTTCTGCAGCGCAAGTTATATCGTTTGACTGATGGTGGTCGAATTTTCCCAGACCGGTGTCAACGTGGATTATTTCGGGATTCGAGTCCACGAGTTTGTTCTCATACGTCAATCCAGCCGGAACAAACTTAATTTCAGCATTTTGCCAACCTGGAAAAAACTTTTTGATTAACCAACAGGAAGTGATAGCATCTAAGTCGGGAGAAAAGTGAGTAATAATAACTTTCATAAAATAATTAGACTAATTTGTTTAATGAGACTAATTGGAAGGTTTTTTCATTTCTTTTTTTAACTTCAATTTTATCTCCTGTTTTTTTTGAAACAACCAAGCGATATGGGATACCGATTAGATCAGTATCTGCAAATTTTTCACCGGCTGATACATCTACTCTATCATCGAAAAGTACTTCTTGATTTTGTTCTTTAAGAACTTTATAAACTTTATGAACTTTTTCACTAACTGACTTATCTTTTAAATCTAGTCCGATTAAGTGGAAACGGTAAGGAGCCACGTTTTCTGGCCAGATGATGCCGTGGCTGTCGTGAAATTTCTCAACAATTACTCCCATGATTCGAGAAGAGCCTATGCCGTAGCATCCCATATAAATTGGTTTTTCTCTACCATCGCGATCGATGAATTTGTAATTGAAAGAGTCAGTAAATTTTGTGTAAAGTGGAAATATATTACCAACCTCTGAGGCTTTCATCGTAAGATAAATCTCACCTGTATCGGGATTTAAATCACCATCTTTGGCAATTTTTATATCGTAAAATTTTTTAGGCAAAGGCAAATCGCGACCAAAATTTACATTAATAGAATGATAGTTGGTTAGATTTGCACCAGTTTCAAAATTGATTCTTTCACCGACTGATTCATCGATATAGACTTCAAGATTTTTTGCTAGATTAATTATTCCCGCATAACCAACTTCAGCTCCAGTAATTTTCTTGACATTTTTTTCTGAAGCAAGTTTTAAAGCTTTACATTTTGCAGCTTTTCGCAGTTTATCTTCGTTGATATCATATCCGCCTCTTACAGCTGCAGCAATTACTCTTCCATCATCAGTCTCAAAAATAAGAGTCTTGGTTGTTTTTTCAATTGGAATATTGAGGAATTTAGCTAATTCTCCAACACCTATAATTCCTTTGCCAAAAACATTTTGTCGCTTGAGCATTTTTTTTTCTTTATATTTGACTTTTGGAGCTCTACTAGGTGTTACTTCTTTGTTATAGTAAATTTTTTTGCTTTTGACAAAAAATAAAGTATCTTCTCCTGCTTCACAGAAAGTCTGAAATTCATGAGAAAAGTCTTCGGTAAAAGAACCGCCTGAGGCTAAGACGGTTACAGTATCTTTGCCTAAACCAAGTCGCTTAAAAATATTGAGATATGACTCTTTTGTTTTTTCATAATAGGACTTGAAGTCTTCGACCGAGGTATGAAAACTATAAAGGTCTTTCATCCTAAATTCTCTGCCACGAAGAAGCCCGGATTTAACTCTAGGTTCATTGCGAAATTTGGATTGGATTTGATATAAGGCAAAAGGAAAGTCCCTATAGCTTAAGACAAATTTTTGGCCGAGTGGTACAACCACCTCTTCATGGGTTGGATTTAAAATATATTCTGTAGCATTTTTCGCCAGAGCAAATTTGTTTGCAGGAGCCGTTTTCATCAAAATATCAACTGTATTAAGCCTTTCTGTCTGCTCCCAGGCTAACTTTGGTGTTAATGAAGGCATAAAAATTTCCTCGCCAATTTTATTCATCTCTTCTCTAATGATATTTTCAATTTTATTTAGAACACGAAGACCAAGCGGTAAATAAGTATAAACACCGGCCATTACTTGATCTATGAAACCTGCTTTTTGCAGTAAAGCGGCATTGACCGAATCATAAGCTTTGCTGCTTTTTTTTGCTTTTCCAAAAAGTTTTGAGTAAAGCATAAATTAATTAGAAATTATATAACAAATTCAAAATTATACGAAGAAATTATTTGAATATGTTTCGATTAATCAATTAATCGGAACATTCATAATACTACAGCTTTTTTTACAGATTCCAGATGAATTAGATACATCGAATGAAGCGGTACAGGAAGCTTGTTTGGCTTAAACCAACCGATTTTTTCCATCTTTGAAGTGTTACCGATTTTTACTTTTCTGGGATCAACCTTCGCAGCATATAAAATTGCGATCCAGTGAGTTTTTACTTTGCCTTCATTTCTAATTACGTTATTAAAACCAACTGGAACTAGTTTTTCGATATTGCAACAATATTCTTCTTTTACTTCTCTTTTCATAGTCTGCTCGAAACTTTCGCCAAATTTCATAGCTCCTCCACCGCAATCCCAACGGCCTTTTTCATCTCGACACTTTTGACTTCTTTTATGAAGTAATAGATTTCCTTTGCCGTCATGGCAATAAAAAACACATGTAACGCCTATATAATCTACCCCTTTTTTCATATATTAGTTAAATTTAGTTGATTTTACAGGAAAAACAAGAATTTTGTGGCATATAATCCATTGAATTATATAATTCATGAATGTATTAATTAATCAATTAATCGGAACATTCATAATAAACATGACGAGAATTTCCAGAAGAATATTAAAAGAAAATTTACTTCTTAAGTTACATAGTTTATTCTTTGAAATAATGTCACAATATAGTAGCAAAGAAAGTTTTTTAGAATTAATAGATGATATTTTATCACCAACTGAAAAAATTATGCTGACGAAAAGAGTAGCAATTATTTATTTGTTAATAAAAGGAGTTGACTATCGAGATATAGCAAATGTTTTAAAAGTATCAACTGGAACTGTTGTTTTATACGCAGCCAAATTCTATAAAAGGGACTCGAAAATAGTTAAAATGATTAAAACAATGCTTAAAAAAGAAAAGTTTTTTAACTTTCTGGAAGATGTTTTTGCAGATTTAAGTATACAACCAGGTCTAAAGATCGGTGATTGGCAGAGATATTGGAATCATAAAAGACGCCAACAAGAGAGAAAAATTCTACCTTAATCATGAATGTATCGATTAATCAATTAATCGATACATATTCGAAAAGAGAATCTGGTAAGCCGTTAGACAAGAGCAAGTCGTGAGAAAGAAGGATGGGTAGAAAGATTTGTTAATAATGATTTTTGTCGTGGTTACTTCACTTTAATTTGAGCATGCTTCGTCTGATACCCAATTTTATCGAGGACTTTGCCGGTTGTCTCGAGAGGACCCGAAGAGTAAGTGTCAATAACTAAAGTAAAATATTTAGGGTCAAAAAAATTATAATCACCATAAATTCTGTTCCATTCATTAAAGTTAACACTTTCCCTTTGTTTTATAAATTCCTTAGCTTGCTCGATTGAGATTTTATCGCGATTTACGACTCGGTCGACCTTTAATGCTTCATCACTACAAACAAGAAGTACACGGAGAGTATTTTTTAGATCTCTTGCCATAAATCCAGCCAACCAGGCCTCAATGACATAGTGACCTTCCTTGGTTAAGAGTTTTCTGGTTCTAGCATCAAGCGCATTATGAAATTTTTTATCAGCGAGATTGGCTAGAGGTTGGATGTATTCCTTAGCAAAATCTCGTAAAAGTTGACCACCTGAAGTAAACTTCCAACCATAAGGTTTTAAATATGGTTTGAGGTTATTGAGTAGGGTGTTTTTACCTGTTGCTACACCGCCTGAAATGGTGATGTTGTCGTATTTGAGTTTCATCTGTAGATTTTGATTATATCATTTATGGTTATAAGACCAGCTAAGGTTAAAAGAATAACAAAACCAATTAAATTAAGATTTCTTTCTAGATTTTGATTTATTCGTCTTTTTGTCAACCATTCATAGACGACTAATGCAAATCTTCCTCCGTCAAGAGCAGGAAAAGGTAAAATATTTATAAATCCCAATGACAAGCTAAGTAGTGCTAAGAGATTGAGAGTATTTAAGGTTAATTTTTTACCTGATGATTGGACAGTTTCATCAATAATCCTGAAAATACCAAGCGGACCAGCTGATCCTTCCGCAACTGGCTGCAAAGATTTTTCTTTGGCTGATTGGTTAATTAGAAATCGCATCCCTTCCAAATTATAGGCGGTGACATTATAGGACTGTAAAAAACCCATGAATAATCGATCAAGAACTGTATCGTATTTTATTATGGTTGCCTCGACCAGATTTATACCGATGATAGCTCTTTTAAGCTCCGGGTCATAACGAGGTATAACTTGAACAATTTTTTTTTCATCATTGATGATATTTTCCAAGTCAAGATAAATTGGTGTATCTTTCGACTTTTTAACAAGTTCGATAAATTGTTCCGGTTTGCTGATTGGATACCAGATAATTTGTCCACTCTTAGTCTTTACACCTATGCGTGATGTCAAATCACCTATTTGAATTTTGGTTTTGGATGCAGGTGATTTTTTGACAACTGCGCCAATTACTACCCTATTTTCTTGACTACCAAATCTGAAATTATAGTCATTAATTAGAGGCATTGGTTCTGATTTAAAATTATTTAAAGAAAGGGTTATGTAATAAAGAAATATTGCCAGCAAGAAATTCATCAAAACTCCAGCAACAATAATAAGACTTTTAGTTTGTGGGTGTTTAAATGCGAAAGCCCGGCTTTGTTTTTGTTCTAATGGGTAGGGATCTGACTCAACCTGATGATACTCTTCCCCATACAACTTGACAAATCCTCCAAAGGGAATTAGATTGATACTATAAATAGTTTCGCCTATTTTTTTAGCAAAAATTCTTGGAGGGAAACCGAAACCGAATTCTTCAACTAATACTCCCTTTTTTTTGGCGACTAAAAAATGACCTAATTCATGAATCAGGACAAGAATACCTAAGACTAAGATAAAAATTAGTATTGACATACAATAAAAATCTTAAATTCAAATTTTCAAATGTTCAAAACTGTTTCGAATTTAGATTTTTTCTAATTAGTATTTGTTTTTAGATCTGCATGATCTCCTTCTCTTTATTCGTTCTTATTTGTTGTAATTGTTCCATATATTTTTGTATTTCAGAATCGATTTCTTTCTCAAGTCTGAATTTATCGTCTTGAGTAAGATTTTTTGCTTCGTACAATTGTTTAATTTTTTTTCTTGCCTCATCGCGATAATTTCTAATAAAATTTTTTCGTTCCTCTGTTTTTTGATTGACTAATTTTAACAGTTTTTCCCGCTGTTCTTGGGAAAGGGGGGGAATTATAACCTTGATTTGATTGCCTTGAACCGAGGTCGTTAAACCCAAAGAAGACTTTAATATTGCTCGTTCAATGTCAACAAGAGTCGATGGATCAAAAGGTGTGATTAACAGCGCTGTTGCTCCTTCTGTTGCTGTAGTGGCAAGTTCTAAAAGTTTTAATTTGGACTGTCCAGCATAGGTTTCGACTAAAATGTTTTCAACCAGAGCTGGATTAGATTTGCCGGTCCGAATAGATTTAAAGTCTTCTTTTAAATAAATAAGAGTTTTTTCGGCGGATAGTTTGAACTGTTCTAATATTGAGTCCATATATTTTATAGGATGCTCACGAATAATAACTAATTTCAACTAATCCTACTCTCCCATTTCCCAACGAATAAATCTACCAACTTTAATATTTTCTCCAAACTTAAGGACTACTTCATTAATAAGATCAGATATTTTTTTATTAGGGTCACGAATATATTCTTGATTCATTAGCTCTTCAACATTTTTTGCAGGAATTGAAGCTATCTGCATGCATAGCTCATTGCCGAATTTTATTAATTCAGTATTATTTGCCACAAAATCAGTTTCACATAATATTTCAACCAATGCAGCAATTTTTTTGTTATGGTGTATGTAACTAAAAATAGCTCCCTGAGAGGTTGAATGGTTTATCTTATCTTTAATATTTTCAATACCCCATTTTCTTAACAATTTTTTCGCTTCTAAAATATCATTGTTACTTTGTTCTAGCGCTTTTTTGCAAAGCGCAATAGAAATTCCTGTTTCTAATCGTAGTTGTTTTAATTTTTTTATATCTAGCATAGTAGTTTATTAGTGGGATCCCTCGTCGTTTAGCTCCTCGGGATGACGTACTAATTAATGTATGATGTTCGTCATTTTTTAGCTTTTATATAAGCCTCAACAATCTGATTTACTATATACTCAATTGAAGAAAGAGAGTCATCATTGGCTGGAATTGGAAAATCAACCAGATCTGGGTCAACATTGGTATCGGTGATGGCAACAACGGGTATATTTTTTTTACGTGCTTCGATGACAGCGTTTTTTTCTTTTTTTATATCAACAATAAAAAAAGCATCTGGTAACTTTTCAAGCTGAATAAGGCCACCATATGCTCTTTCTAATTTTAAAAGCTGCTTTTCTAATTTTATTCTGTCATGTTTGACATATTTATTCCAAGCTCCTTCCTCCTTATCTTTTTTCATTTGGCTAAGTTTTTTTATATTTTTAGTTATGGTTTCAAAGTTAGTCAGTAAACCAGCCGGCCATTTAGCGGTAACATAGGGAATAGAGGTTTTTTGACATAAAGTTTGAATTTGAGAAGAGGCGATCTTTTTAGTTGCCACCAACAAAAATAATTTTTTTTGTTTAGCTAGCTCTTGGATAAATTGCTTAGCTTCGTCAAGGAGCTTAGTAGTTTTTGTAAGATCAATCACCGAAACTCCAGCCTCATTTTTATAGATATATTTTTTGGCTTTAGGGTGAACTCGGTTTGTCTTATGGCCTAAATGGGCTTTGGCGACGAATAGTTCTTCAATTTGCTTGGAGACTTCTTCCATTTGTCCATTGTACCAACGCAGGGAAAGATTTGCAATTAATGTTTAGGTAGATCTTTGAGGAATTTACGAAATTCTCCGTTGATCTCTGTATGAGTTAAAGCAAACTCGACTACCGTTTTTAAATACTCTAGTTTATTTCCTGTATCAAAATATTTTCCATTATTGATTTCGCAAGCGTAGATTGGCACACCTTGTTTTTTTAGCTCATTAATTGCATCCACAAGCCAAATCTCTCCACTTTTACCCGGTTTCAAATTTTTTAAAGCTTTAAAAATTTCAGGCGGAAGAATATAAGCTCCGTGGGTGGCTAGATTTGAAGGTGCATTAGTAGGTAGAGGTTTCTCAACGATTTTCATAATTTTATGAACTGTTCCATCCACAGGTTCAAGCTCTGCAATTCCGTACCTACTTAAATGGTCTTTTGATTCAATCCTAACACCTGAGATCATTATCCCTCCATATTTTTTCCAGGCATCTATCATCTGTTTAAGTCTAGGCGGTTTTGCATAAATAAATTCGTCTCCCCACATCACAGCGAATGGCTCTGTCCCGATAATGGGTTCTGCAGAAAGGACTGGAGTGCCATTTCCATATGCGCCCTTTTGTCTGATGTAAATAAAATTAGCCATTTCTGAGATATTGATTAGTTCATGTAAAAGATGATCTTTTTTACCTTGTCTTAAGTTGTTAACTAAATCCGCATTTGGACTGTCAAAATGATCTTCAATGGCTCTTTTACTCCAACCTGTGACTATAATTACATCTTCAATCCCAGAAGCGACAGCTTCTTCAACCACATATTGGATGACGGGTTTATCGACAACAGGAAGCATCTCTTTGGGCATCGCTTTAGTTTGGGGAAGAAAGCGTGTGCCAAAGCCAGCAGCAGGAATGACAACTTTAGAAATTTTATTCATGAAAATATTATGCGAATGATGCGAATCTGCCTAGATATTAGCATCATTTTACTCGAAGTTTATACTTATTTTATTTGCTATTTTGATATTGGGTTCAACGGTAGCTTCAATTTCGGCAACTCCAGGTGTATTAGAGGAGATTTTAAATGTAGCTTTGCCATTGTTATCGGTTTTAACAATTTTTTTATCTAAGCTACCTAAAGAATTTGTCAGAGTTACGACTTTATCAGCCAGTGGCCTATTGGATTGGCTTATGACAAATACATTTATCACTGATTCTGATATTCCATCTGCTACCACGGCTCGAATAGGCCAGGCTAGTATCATAGAGCGAACAGGAGAAGGTGTATACCCCTCTTTTGCTCGAGTAAGACTTATTAGGGGATCTTTGAAAATTAAGGCACCGACGAATAAAGCAAAAGTTATAAAAAAGAGCATTATGAGAGCAACAAGCTTCTTATCCATGGTTATAACCGAATTATAAAACAACCAGTTAACATTTGTCAAATGACGTCGATAACACAATGATTTCGACGTCATCATGAGCAAAGCGAAGGATCCTAATATAATCTGGATTCCCACTTTCGCCACGTCAGACGTGGCTTTCGCGGGAATGACAATTACGGGATAATTTTTTTTTCTTTAAGTACTTCAATTACCTTTTTATGGATAAGCAAAGGAGATAAAAGTTTTCCATCTATAGTACAGTCGATCTTGACCCAATGTTTGTATTTATGAGATAGATATAAATACATCTGTTCAGTCATAAGTCTATGTTCTGGATCGCTTTCATGGATGTCTTTTTTTTTATCTAAAAGATATTTTCTTTCTTTTTTTTTATGGCTGAGTTTCATGGCGATATACCATGGAACATATAAATAAATAACTATATCTTCTTTTGGCATCTTGTGAACCTTATATTCCAGTTCATACAGCCATTTAAGAAATTCTTCTCTTAGTTTTTCTTTCTTAAATTTAGAACTTTGATGAGCGAGATTTGAAGTTACATAGCGATTTGAAATGATAATGCCACCCTTCTTTAAAAAAAGATTCATTTCATTTTTGGCAGAGACTCGATCAAGAGCATAGGCCAGTGATATTAAGTAGGGAGAAACTTGCTGAATTGTGCCAAACTCTCCGCGTAAAAATTTTGCTACTGTTTTACCATGAAATGAATGTTGATATTGAGGAAAATCAAGATATTTAGTGGAAAATTTAAGTTTTTTTAAATACTCAAGTAACAGTTTTGCTTGAGTGGTTTTTCCAGATCCGTCCTCTCCGTCGATGACCACTAGTCTCCCCTTTTTTTCTAAAGTTGATTTAATGTGGTTAAAAAAATCTCTGATCAGGAAAGATAATTTATCAAAGTTATAATATTCGAAAAAAAGGTTCTCGGCTGGATTACCAGCAATTATGGGAGATATTTTATCCTCAAATCCTTCTAAGACTAATGCCATTACAGGTTTTTCTTTATTTAAGGCATAGGTAATCTCCGATCCTACACCAAGCGATGGTCTAGAGACTTCGGCGATGATACAATCTGACTGATCGATAGATTTTCGTTCTCGTTCAAAAATTTGTCTTTTTGTGAGGCTTTTATCTCGATTAAGCAGCTTCTTATCAATAATTTGTTCTCCTGATAAGATATTCACTCCACTCCTTTTAATTAAGTAAATAATTTTCCCATACTGCTTTTTTAGATCACCATCGTAGGAAGTTGCTGCAGTAAAATAAACATTGAGCATAATTAGGTGATACAAATGCTGCAAATCTGTATGCTAATCATAGTTGTATTGTTTCTCCTTCTTTGACTTTCCCTTCCAATATAGTCTTGGCTATTTTATCTTCAACTTCGTCTCTTATCAAGCGTTCTAAATTTCGAGCGCCGAACTTTTCGTCGTAGCCCTTATTAACAGTGTCACTCAAAAAGGAATCAGATATCTTAAGGTTTACTTTATGTAATTTATAGATATCTTCGCTTATGGTTTGAATCATTTTTTTGGCGATTTGTTTTGCCGATTCGACATCAAGTGGGTCATAGGCAATGACGGCATCAAAACGGTTTAAGAATTCTGGAGCAAAAATTTTTTGCTCGATGAGATAATTTATTAAACTGGATGATGGAAGATTAAGAATAGAAGTTTGCAAATTTCTATCTTCTCTTGCCTGAATTTTTTTGAAGATAAAATCTGAACCGGCATTGCTTGTAGCTATGATAACTAAATTTTTACAGTCAACTCGTTTACCGAATCCATCGGTAAAGTAACCTTCATCTAAGATAGTTAAAAAAATATTTAAAAGATCTTTGTTGCCTTTTTCAATTTCATCCAAAAGTAGAACACCATAAGGATTTTCGCGTATGGCTTTGGCTAAAAGTCCCACAGTCCCTGTGTCTATAGATCCAATAAGTTGGGGAATATCTACAGTTGATTGATAATTTGACATATCGAAGCGTGTTAGATACGCGTCTCCGCCAAAAAAAATTTTGGCAATCGCTTTTGCAGTTTGGGTCTTCCCTACTCCAGTTGGACCTAGAAAAAGCAGACTGGCAAGTGGCTTTTTACGTTTACCTATTAGGACGAATGAACGTCTGAGCGCTGATGATAATTTAGCGATGGCTTTTTGTTGATGAACAATTTGACTTAAAACAAGAGTTTCGAGATGAACAAGTTTTTGTTTTAGGTTTTCGGTTAAGGTTGTGGGAATGTGCGTTTTTTCCGTGAGTACACTATCGACAAAGTGGGGATGGACGATCAGAGATTTATTTTTATCGGAATCAGGCGAGGAATTTTCTTGTTTTGCCAATATGCAAGCTGAATCTAATAAGTCAATTGCTTTTTCAGGAAAAGGAATTGAAGTGATATAAAAGTCACTTTTTTGAATCGCATTTTTGATTGTTTCATAAGGTAGAATAATGTTGTATCGGATTTCAAATGAGAAAGCAAGATGAAGTAGTATTTTTTCTGCTTCTTCAGGTGGTACTTCTTTGACATCAATTTTAGTAAAAAGACGAGACAATCTTTCATTTCTTAGAACATATTTTTCATAATTAAAAGTTGTAGTGATGCCAATAAACTGTATCTGGTTTGATTTGGCATATTTTTCAAAAGATGTGGTCAGATCTATTTTTGAAGCATCGCTGGCAATATACTGTTCAATATTATCGACGAGAATAATAATGTTTTTAGCTTCCGTAGCTTCCATTAAGAGCTCTTCAAAAAAATGTTCTCTTTTTTGAATATCTGTTTCCTGATTTAAAATTTTTTCCATATTAAACCAAAGTATTCTTTTATACATAAGCAAATTATTGGTTTTGCCTTCATACATTTTTTTTGCTAAGGCTACGATAATAGTGTGTTTCCCCACACCCTCATCGCCCACTATAACTAAACTTGCATCCTGGCTTTTTACCAGTGTCCGCTGCATTTCATCTATTTCTTTTTCGCGATCAACGATAGTCAAGGTTTTATTTTGATATGCTGATGAGGTTAAATCTTGGCTATACTGATCAAGGGTTGGTGTAAAACCAACAGCCCAGTCACGCGCCAATGGTGGAATAGAAAATAGGTTTGATTTTTTCCACCAACGTGTTTTATGAATAAATTTCTGATAGTATTCCTCAAACCAAGTCGCTACGGTTTTATAGTTTTCCTGATCAAGTAGATGAGATCCTACAAATTTGACTCTGGCAAGTTCCTTTAATTCTTCTTCAGTTTTTTGGCTTAAAGATCGTATATATAAAATTGGAAGTAAGATAATATAAGTTATTAATAAAAATGGTAGTAGCATAACTAAGATTGACTGAAAAATAAAATAAAAGAAGATAAGTGAAAATCGCATCATCAGGCCTATACAACTAGAAATAAAATTGAAACTAAAGCTAGAAAACCAGACATTAAAGGAAAAACCAACAGTTTTTTCTTTAGACACCAAATTTTTCCAGGGTGAGAAAAGAGTTTTAAATAAAGTTGGAATAGAAAAAAAATAGGGCAAAAATAACTCAATGTTTATGAGAGCTTCAAGAAAATTTACGATCGATTGACGAGCAAAATAGCTAAAATTCTTCGACATATCATAAGTATATACCAAGCTTCTTTGCTTTTGCAAATATTAAAAAGTAAATTAATTTAAAGAAAGTGTTGACATTTTGAGAAATTATTTCATAATTTAGTAAAAATAATCATGAATAAATCTACAATTCATATCTTTCGAAAAATAAAAAGAACGGGTATTGAAATAAAAACAAAAAATAAAAAATATTCACTCAATTATCCTTTTTATATCTGGAATAAATTTCCTAAATCTTTACACCGTCTTTTTGCTGATAATGCTACTTATGTTGCAACCTGGCATTTACCTTTAGTTGAAAAATCTAAAATCATTTATCATTTTTCTCACCCTCCGATTGAAACTATTTTCTTTAAAATGCTGCTTTACACTATCCCAATGAATATATTCGAAGCAAGAACTTTAAAAACGTCCGAATTAATTAAAAATTTTTACAATGCAAATTTTCAAACGCAATATCGTGGACTTAATTTTCAAAGCTCGGGCAAGAAAGTAAAAAAACAATTAAAAGAAAAGGCTATCGTTTTGTTTTCATTTGGAAAGGATAGTTTATTAACTTACGGACTGCTGAAAGAAGTGGGAGTAACTACTTGTTTAGTTTTTATGAGGGAGCCACAAAGTCCTTTTGAGAACGCTCACAAAAGAAAGTTGGCAGATAGGTTTTATAATAAGTTTAATGAAGAAGTTATTTTTTTCCCTTTATCAATCGGTAGGTTACGTCAAACTGTTGGTTTATATTGGGGATGGGATATAATCCTTTCCCAATACGCTTTTGTCTTGATCCCATATTATTTTTATTATCAAACTCGATATTTATTTTTCGGCAACGAACAAAGCTGTAATTTTTTTCTTGCAGATAAAGAGGGATATTTGGTCAATCCTGTTTTTGAACAAAGCGTATCGGCTATGCAACTTCTTCAGGATATACCTCAGTTATTTTCTATCCAAACCCATATCGGTAGTCTGGTTGAACCAATTAACGAAATATTTATAACCTACATTCTGCATCACCGTTATCCAGATATAGGTAAATTTCAAATGTCTTGTTTTTCCGAGGAGGAGCCAGCACGAAAGAAAAGATGGTGTGGAGTCTGTGAAAAATGCGCCAGAATGTATATATTTTTAAAAGCATTAAATATTTCACCAGAAAGAGTTGGTTTTTACAATAGCGATATGCTTTCGTTTAAAAAAGAAAAATATTACGTTTTATTTAACGGAGAAAGTGATAATAGCGCTTATGGCGGTAGCGGACTTGGACGAGATGAACAGCTTTTGGCTTTTTATTTAGCTTATAAAAATGGAGTGAAAGACGAACTCATAAATAAATTTAAATCGTTACATTTAGAAGAAGCCGAGAAAAAAAAAGAAAAGTTAATTAAGGAATATTTTGGAATTTTAAGTTCATATTCGTTGCCTTCTACTCTAAGAAAAAAAACTTTAAGAATATTTGAAAAAGAACAAATTGAAGCAAAGAAATATTTAAAAAAAATTTTATAAAAACCTTGGCGTTTTTTTATTTTTTTAATAATAAAAAGTCATGCCTAAAAATGAGGATCATTCAAATAAAAAGCTACACTTACATGCAAAAAAAATTGCAATTATCTATAGCGATGTCAAAAGAGACTACTTTCCCACCGAAGCACAGTATCTGACCGAGAAAGATGCCTATCGTGACGCTAAAGTAATTGCTGCCTATATTAATAAATTACGTATTAAAACTTTTCTTTTTCCTGCTGACAAACTTTTATCTCAACGTCTAAGGAAAAATTCTGTTGATTTAGTGATAAACACCGTTGGCTCGGTTAGGGGTAATGAATATCTGGCTTCGACCATTCCGGCTTTGCTTGAACTTTTAGAAATTCCTTATACAGGGGCTGGTATTTTAGGTGAGTCTCTTTCTTATAATAAATTCATCATCAAAAAACTCCTACAACAAAATGGCGTACCAGTGCCAGCTTATCAACTTTTTAACAGTTATACTGATCCAATCGATCCAACGCTAAGGTTTCCTTTGATTTCCAAACTAAATGAAATTCATGGCGCAGTTGAGATCACTCGAAATGCCGTCTCCGAGAATGAGAAACATCTTCGGGAAAGGATGAAGTTTTTGATAAAAACCTATGACCAGCCTGTTTTAGTCGAGGAATTTATTGTCGGCAGAGAAATAACTGCAATTTTACTTGAAGGTTTAAATAAAAAAGTTTATTTGGCTGAAAAAAGGTTTAATAAACCAAATGAAAAGTATATCTTTGCCACTTTTGAGGACCAGTGGATGGAGTCAGAAATTGAACCTTTTGAATATCAAAAATTCAATGATCCAATTTTAAAAGAATATATTAAAAAAGCATTTGAGGTAACTGAGATGTTTGACTATGGTAAATTTGATATCCGTTTAGACCAATCAGGTCGCTATTTTTTTGTTGACGCCAACAGCAACCCGGCTTTTGGTCCAAAAGAACTTGAATGTGCGATTGCAAATATTTTAGATTTGTATGAGGTAACCTTTATTGAAATTTTAAAGCGGTTGATCGAAAATACGATAAGAGACGCTATGGGAAAAAAATTGTTACCTATAACGCAAAATAACAATAAGTAATAAAATGAAAATCAAAACCCTTGCTTTTCTTTATAATGTAAGACATAAGTATCCTGATCCCAATGATCCAAGAACGCAACTTGAGGCAGACTTTGATGATCCAGAAACAACAGATTGGCAGATCAGACATCTAAAAAATTGCGGCTATAAAGTTATCCCGATTGAGGCAGATGAGACAGCTTATTTAAAGCTATATAAAAATAAAAGCAAGATTGATTTAGCCTTTAATGTATCAGAAGGAATCTATGGTAAGGATCGTGAAGCTCATCTGCCTGCGATGCTTGAGATGCTTCAGATAGCCTATACCGGATCATCACCCTTAACCCAAGCCTTGGTTTTAAATAAAGCAAAAACTAAGGAAGTACTTATGGGGAATAATATACCTACTCTAGCCTTTCGACTTTACACGGATCACTCAGTTATACCAGAGATAGATATTAAATATCCAATTATCGTCAAGCCGGTAGCCGAAGGATCAAGCGCAGGAATTAGCAATAACAGCGTCGTATACAATAAAAGCCAATTAGATAAACAAGTTAAATATATCTTAAAAACTTTTAGAGGAGAGCCAGCTTTGGTTGAGGCGTTTCTCAGCGGGCAGGAGTATTCGATTGCGATGATTGGAAATCCACCTAAAATTCTGCCGATTATAGAACCTGTTTTTTCCATGCTGCCAAAAAAATATTTACCGCTTGATTCCTTGGAGGTAAAATGGATTTTTGAAGAACAAGGTCACACCGACTATCTAAGATGTCCTGCCGGTTTAAATAAAAAATTAAAACAGAAAATTGAAGAAGTATGTCTTAACGTTTGGAAAGCTCTTAATATCCAAGACTGGTGTAGAATCGATCTTCGTCTAGATAATAACGGTAATCCTTATATTCTTGAAGTAAACTCTCCTCCTGGAATTCTTCCGCCTGAGATTTCTCAAACTTCTTATTTTCCACTAGCAGCACGTAAAGCCGGGATAGAGTATGAAGAAATGATGAAAATAATAATAAATTCTGCCGTTAGAAGGTACACTAAGTAATTTTCATTTTTCATTTTACAATTTGAAATGAATTTTAAATATTAAAAATTAAAACATTGAAAATTGATTGAAAATTAAAAATTGAAAATTTCAAACTTATATTTGTTATTATTTATCTTATGTACGATTTAATCATAATTGGCGCAGGACCAGCTGGATTGACAGCTTCTATTTACGCCTCATGTCTTGGTTTGAAACATTTGGTTATTGGCAAGGTAATTGGCGGACAGATGATTTTGGCACCTGATATTTTAAACTATCCTGGCTATGATGAAATTAACGGCCAGGATCTTAGCAATAGAATGGTTCAACAAGCAAAAAAACGAGGTGGAGTGATTTTGACTGACTCGGTTATCAACGTCAGTCAAATTGAGGAGGGTTTTTTACTTAAAACCGAACAAAACCAAGAATATCAAGCAAAAACAATAATTTTGGCAACTGGAGTTGAGAGGAGAAAATTGAACGTTCCCGGAGAAAACGAATATACTGGAAAAGGAGTGGAGTATCATGCCAAATGGGGGAGATTTGATTATCTTGGTAAAGTAGCGGTTGTGGTGGGTGGAGCTAATGCAGCAGCCCAGACCGCAGTCCAAGTTGGTCATTCGGCCAATAAAGTAACAATTATCTATCGAGGAAGCGACCTGCGCTGTGACGAAGTTTGGAAAAAGCACATCAGCGAAAATCCTAAAATAGATGAACTTTATAATTCTTCCGTCAGCGAAATTAAAGGCGACGGCCAAAAGGTTACCGAAATAACAGTCTTGACGAAAGCAGTCCAAAATCAAACGACCAGCAAAAATTTGGCTGTTGATAAAGTTTTTATTGAGATTGGTGGGGTTCCCGGATCTGCCCTCCTAATACCGCTTGGTGTAACCATGGATCCAGGTGGATTTATTGCTATTGATGAAAAATTAGCTACGAATGTACCAGGAGTTTATGTGGCTGGTGACGTTATTAGCCATAGATATTCGATCGAGCAGATTACTTCGGCTGTTGGCTCGGGAGCAAGAGCGGCAAGCTTGGTTTTTTCTTTCCTTAAACAACAGACCGCGCCAACTTTGTGGGGAAGTAGTCAAATTAGAAGAGGCTGAATTTTGCCCACCTATTCTTACTTCTTTTGGTGGGCATAAGAATTTCTAATCCTCACGGAGTTCGGAAAGAAATTCTAATGTGACCGCTGAGGGATCCTTCGACTTCGCTCAGGACTATAGTTTGAACAATTGTGGTCGTGACAGGACTCGAACCTGTGACCTTTCGGATGTAAGCCGAATGCTCTAACCAACTGAGCTACACGACCAAGAGTCAATTTAGTTTATCGACCTTGTGTGGGTCGCCTTGGAATCGAACCAAGCACCTCTTTCTTATCAGGAAAGTGTTCTACCGATAAACTAGCGACCCAACTTGTACTTTGGCAGGCGGGTCAGGACGGCGCTCCCCGCCTGCAACGCAGGGCTTGCATTGCGGGCAGGTACCACTGAGCCACGCACCCAAAATTTCAATTTCTGCTAAAGTTGGCCTCAAAATGTTTTCTATTGAACTTTAGAAGCTTTTGACTAAAATTATACCAAAAATAATACGACTTAAAAGTTTGATATCAAAATAAGCAATAGACTGATATAATAAGATATGTTATATAGATCTGAAAATATTCAGATAAGAAAATTTGAATCTACATTTTTTGAACACCCACATATCGCGGAGACGATAGTCAGGAATTCAATTTGGCAACAAATTATAGCGTGTAATCCACCTATTCTTCAAGACGAGCTGCTAATACAGGAAGCTTTTAGATTTGTTGATATTTTTAATCCTGAAAGACCTGATATTGCTTCATGGGACATATCTGAAGGCGTAGTTGATGGAGAAAAAAGAAAAGCGGTAATTATGTATTATTATGGAAGGAAAGAAGGTAGAGCTGGGGATTACATAAGACGAGTGAGGTATTTTCCAACAGGAGACCCAACGATATATTTGCATGCACTCAATAGGATAGCTAATCGATCGTGGAATATTTTTCTACCCACGCTAATTAAACAAGAATTTAGGACAGTTTTACCCGGTCCTCCTTTTACAGAAGAGGAATTACCAGATTTATTGGGTTCTCGCTGGCGACTAAAAAAGAATACCGATCCTGAAAAAAGAAATCCGCAAATTGTTACCAGGATGGGATTATTATATGGTAAACGAGCAAATCTCGGACATATGGCGATACCAAAAGGTTATAATATTAGAGCTTTGGATGAAGGTGATAAACCTCAAGTAGACGCACTATTAACTTATTATGCTTTTAACTCATTTCGTGATAAATCTTATGAGCGTGATACTCATTTAGTTGCCGTTGACAGTAATGGTGTGATAGTTGGCTTGGGAGGATTAATAGCTTCTGCAAACCCAGTTTCTATTATTGGAGATTTGGTCACAGATCCAGCTCATAGGGACAAAGATTTAGCCAAAGCTATTGTTTATCAACTTCTGACTGAAAAAATTCCTGAGGATTCTATCGTTGTAGCTGACGCAATAAATCAAACTTCAATATCTGTTTTTGGGAAACTAGGTTTTAAGGAATATGGAAAAACTTTTTGGACAGTCCATGAAAAAAGTTGGTGATTGTATTGATAAATATTTTTAATTAAGATATTAATAAAAATAGTTTAGAAAAGAGTTTGGGATATTATTTTAGGCTTTAATCTATAACTACTATTCCATTTAGGTTATAGATTTTGAAAATATGATTTATTTCTCCGAATTAAAAGGAAAAAAAGTTTACACGAAAGATCAGGTAGGGGTCGGAACACTTGAAGATCTAATTTTCTTGGCAAGTGAAACTCCAAAAATTACCAAACTGATCATAAGAGACCTTAAAGAAAATAAAATTATTGTTCCAATCGAATATTTAAACAAAATAAATCGAAATATCACTCTCGAAAAAGACTTTAACTTATCAGAATTAAGTGAGAATGAACTTTATTTAGTAAAAAATATTCTGGATAAACAGATTATTGATCTTAAGGGTAATAAGATTGTTAGGGTTAACGATATCGCAATACAAGATAAAGATGGTTTTTATATAGCAGGAGTAGATATAAGTCCTTTTGGCATACTTCGTTGGCTACGATTAGAAAAAATTACAGCGAAATTGTTAAGTTTTTTTCCTTTTGCTTTTTCTGCCGAATTTTTGTCTTGGGCAGATATTCATCCTTTAGAGCTTACCAGGGGGCAAGTTAAGCTCAAAAAAGAAGAAAAAAGACTCGAAAAATTGTTCCCCGAAGATTTAGCTGATTATCTTGAGAAAACAAATGTAACGAATGCAAATAAAATTCTTAAAATATTAGATGAAAAATTTGCTGCCGACGTTATAGGAAATCTAAATATTAATTATCAAACTTCACTTTTTAAGCAATTTAATCTTGACAGATGTGCCAAAATAATTACTCTAATAGATCCTGATGAGGCTGTTGACGTTTTGCTTGCTATGTCACAAAAAAAACGAGAACAGATAATAGAACTACTTCCTGATTTGAAAAAAAAAGAAATTAAAGCTCTTATTAGATTATCTCGTACACCAATAGGTGAACTCCTCACGACAGAGTATCTAGCTGTCCAGCCGAAAGATACGGTTAGTCATGTCATGTCTAAAATTAAAAATGAAACAACCGAGTTTTCATATTTCTCAGCAATTTACGTCTTAAATGAAAAAAATCAATTGATCGGGGTATTTGGTCCTCATGATTTGTTACTTCAAGAACAAAGCGGCTTAGTTTATAAATTTATGACCCAAAATATAATAGTTATTCATTTAACTACTCCCGTTGAGATTGCAGTTAAGAAAATGTTGAAATATAAATTGTCAGCTCTTCCTGTCATAGACATGGAAAAACAAATCTTAGGCATAGTAACGATAGATGATGTTACCGAATATCTGTTAGAAAAAATAAAATGAGGCAGCTGTGGGCGAAATATAAATATAGATTTCTTGTTTTTATCTCCGTTTTTGGACCGGCAACAATTGCAGCCATAGCCGATAACGACGCGGCGGGAGTCGCAACTTATTCTTTAGCTGGAGCAAAATTCGGCTACTCCATTCTTTTTATTCTGCTTTTTGTTACTGTGCTTCTGGCTATTACCCAAGAAATGGGAGTACGGACTGCAGCCATAACCGGGAAAGGCCTGGGAGATCTTATTCGAGAAAGACATGGAGTGAGGGTTGCATTTTTGGTTTTCCTTTTGCTGTTAATTGCAAATATGGGCTCAATTATAGCTAATTTTTCGGCACTAAAAACTGTAGCGCATATGTTTAATCTTCCGGTAATTCCTCTGGTAATTATTGTTATTGTTGCGGCATTTTTGTTTATCTCAAAAGGCGACTATAAGACAAATCAAAGAATATTTTTATTTGGAACGATTTTATATCTTTCCTATATCATATCTGCATTTAAAACCTTTCCTGACTGGGGTAAGGCAATTACTAGTCTTGTTACACCGGTTGAGATAAAGCTGTCAAAGGAATTTATCTTTGCCTCGATCGCGGTTTTGGGAACGACAATCACCCCATGGGGTCAATTTTTTGTCAACAGTTTTGTGGTCGATAAAAAAATTCAACCAGAGAAACTAAAATATTCTCAACTCGAGACCTATTTTGGTGCTTTCCTCACTGACTTTTTTTCTTTTTTTATGATTGTAGCTACTGCCTCGACACTATTTGTGCACAAGATAAGTCTCATTTCAGGCGAGGAAGCTGCTTTGGCGATAAGACCTTTTGCTGGTGAGCTGGCAAGTATCTTGTTTGGTTTGGGACTTTTGAATGCTGCTATTATGGGAATAATTATTATATCTTTAACGACTTCTTATGCTTTTTCTGAGTTTTTTGGTTTTAGTGGAAGTTTAGATGATCCATATGAAAGAGGCAGGTTTTTTTATACTTTATTTCTTTTACAGCTTATTGTCGCAGCTCTATTCGTAATCTTTCCCTTTATTTCTTTATTCAAGATTGTTTTTTTTACACAATCTTTGAATGCTGTTCTTCTACCTATTATTTTTTATTTTCTTTTGAAGATAACCAACAATAAGGATTTGATGGGAAGTTATACAAATTCTAAAGATCGCAACTACATAGTTATAGCCTCGTCTGTTATAATTATTTTTGCCTCGATTTTTGTACTCATCAGTTCAATATTCAAATTATGAAAAGACTGATTGTGGTTGCCGATTGGGCTTCAGATAGTCTCTCGTGTCAGGAAGTGCGGTCTAGAGTTGAAGGATATCTTAAAGATCGTAACGGAGGAATTTTAACTTTTATCCACTCTACTCCTTCGACCATACACACCGGTTTTCTTATCTCGCAGGTTGTTCAGGTCGAGGAAAGATATGGAAAGCCTCTTGAGACGGTGATTTTTCAAAACACCGATCCTCGACTGCACTCGGATCACGCTTTGAAAAACTCTGAAGGTGCAAAGCCACTAATTATCCGACTGAAATCTGGTATGTATTTAACTGGCCCCGATGCTGGCTACAATTTTTCTTTAATCAGAGATAAAATTGACGAGGTATTTACCTATGAGGGACTAAATCTTGAGGGTCAATTTCACTCGCGAGATTTATATGCCAGAATATCGGCCCATCTGATGGATGGGATGGAAGACGAGATGGAACTCGAGGAAATCTCGCCAAATATAATCCCTATTTTAAACGGATTTTATGTAGCCCATATTGATAATTTTGGCAACATTAAAACGCTAATACCCCATTCCTATTTCAAAGGTAAATTTGAGTATGGTGAAGAAGTTACCGTCACTTTAAATCAAATAACTAAAAAGGCAAAATATGTCACGAATTTATTTGGAGCAGAACCTGGAGAATTGGTTATTTATCCAGGTTCTTCTGGAAAATCAGACGATCGATTTTTGGAAATTAGCGTCTGGAGGCACTTTACTGAAGCTGATCCTGCGACTGGAGTGCGTGTTTTTAATTATCCAAGGCCTGGTGCAGAAATAGCTATAGTTAAGTAATTTCTTGTCTAATTTTGCTAAGAATTTTAAAATAGGATGAGTCTTTTTTTTTAACCATTCTCCAATACCAATATTCATACCCCCAAAACAGTACCACACTGGGATTAGCTTTAAGACATTTTTTAAAGTTTCTATACATGAGCGAAGGGCTAATACTTCTGGGATTATCTCCAGCGTAAAATATTGTCTGCCATTCCCAGGGTTCTGCTTGTAGTTCGGTTATCCAAACATCTTTTTCGTAGTTTCGTATTATGTTCGCAGGTTTATCTTCCGAAAACGGGAAAGAAAGGTAAAAAAAAGAGTTAATCGGCACTTTATAATAGAGATCTAATCCTACTGCATCAACCTGAGGGACTAGTCTTTCAATTGTTTTTCTCTTAAGACATTCATTAGCCCAGACATTTGCGCTAACTTTTATCTTGGGATTGATGGTTTTTACCAGATTGACTTCTTTTAAAAAAAAGGGTAAAGGGATAGATTTGTTATCAGGACCACTTGGATCTAATGGTTCATTTTCAACCTGCCATGAATAGATACACGGATAAGACTTAAGTTTATTAACTGTTTTATCGATGAAATTAAGACATCTAGCAAACAAATCAGGCTGGCTTGACGAGTTAATCCAACTAGGAAGATAAAATTCCGGCCAGCGAGGCGCTTTCATACCAACAGTAACTATAACTTTTTGTTTTTTTCTAGAGCAGTATTCTAAAATCGTTTGTATTTTAGCGAAATTAAAGTTGTCTTTTTTTGTTTCAATTTCACTCCAATAACAGCCGATTCTAATAATACCTAATTCAAGCTTGCTAAGAAAGACTAACGACTTTTTAAAGTCCAGTTTGAGGAAATCAAGATGAGGATGACTTAAGGTTGTACCTATAAGCATTTTTTTAGTCTAATAAACGGGTTAGGGGATGTTTAAAGTCTCACCTTCGCTCTAACGAGCTACGGAGGGACTAATTTTCTTTAAAAAGAAAATTAGAAAGGAGGTGATCCATCCGCTCCTTCCAGAACGGATACCTTGTTACGACTTAACCCCCATCGCCGGAAGAATCCTCCCCCACCATAGGTGGGGTTCAAATTTTCCCGACTTTGTTGGCTTGACGGGCGGTGTGTGCAAGAGGCAAGAACGTATTCACCGCGGCATAGCTGATCCGCGATTACTACCAATTCCGCGTTCATGAGGTCGAGTTGCAGACCTCAATCCCAACTGAGAGTAGATTTTAGGGATTCGCTTAACCTTGCAATCTAGCAAACCCGTTGTGCTACCCATTGTAACATGTGTGTAGCCCAGGGTATAAGGACCATGCTGACTTGACGTCTACCCCTCCTTCCTTCCCGCCAAAAGGCGGGACAGTATCCCGTGATACATGTAACACGGGACGGGGGTTGCGCTCGTTGTCCCACTTAAGGGTACTCCTCACGGAACGAGCTTTCGACAGCCATGCAGTACCTGTGCCGCCATCCTTGCGGATTTCTCACTATTTCTAGCAAAATAAACGGCGGCATGTCAAACCCTGGTGAGGTTCTTCGGTTCGTTTCGAATTAAACCACATGTTCCACTGGTTGTGTGCCTCCCCGCCAATTCCTTTGAGTTTCAACCTTGCGGCCGTACTCCCCAGGCGGCCTGCTTAACGGGTTACCTTCGCCACACCCCCGCCAAAGGCGGGAATGCAGCTAGCAGGCATTCGTTTAGGGCCAGGACTACGCAGGTCTCTAATCTGCTTCGCTCCCCTGGCTTTCGTGTCTCAGCGTCAGTCAACTTCCAGAGACTCGCCTTCGCCACTGGTGTTCCCTAGGGTATCAACGCATTTCACTACTCCTCCCTAAGTTCCAGTCTCCCTAAAGAAAACTCGATCCCGCCAGTTTTCCATCCTTTCCCATGGTTAAGCCATAGTATTTAAAATGAAACTTGGCGGGACGCCTACACGACCTTTTACGCCCAGTAAAACCGGATAATGTTTGGGGCCCACGTATTACCGACGCTTCTGGCACGCAGTTAGCGGCCCCTTTCTAGTAGA
>MGAI01000005.1:0-795 GCA_001789695.1 Candidatus Roizmanbacteria bacterium RIFCSPLOWO2_01_FULL_37_16
TATTGCCAATTTCGTTAACTTCGGCAACTCTGCTAGCGAACTTAAGATCGTGGGCAATGTCATCTCTTCAAACCCTGCCAATCCCTTAGTGCGCACAAGAGCAGACTCAAGCAGACCATCTGTCTTCATAGTTGTCAGAGCCAATATGTATCTTGACCTTTTACCCTATTTCTCAATAGCAACTTATGAATGGAGACAGTTACGATAGAAATATAAAATATTAAATATAAAAAATAAATATTAAAAATAAAATATGAACAACAAAGAAAAAACAAAAGAATTTAAGAAGCGACTTTACACATTTGTACTGCGCTTGATTAAGTTTGTTGAAAATTTGTCAGAAAATAGAACGACAAAAATCATCGGAGATCAACTGATTAGAAGTGGTACTAGTATTTTAGGAAATTATATTGAAGCATACGCATCAAGTTCTCGTAAAGACTATACCAATTTTTTTAATCACTCTTTAAAATCTGCCAATGAAAGTAAAGTCTGGGTAGCAATACTTCGTGATTGTAATTATGGAGATAAAAAAGTGGCGGGGTGGTTATTAAAAGAATTAGATGAAATTTCACAGATATTCGGATCGAGCATATTAACTTTAAGAGGCAAGAAAAATATTTGATATTTAATATGTATATTTTATTTTTTATTTTTTATATTTAATATTGTTTATTATATGTTTAAGCAAAAAGGCCAAGTCTTACTGGTAACGATCATGCTTCTGGCTACTGTCTTAACTATTGTTCTGGCTGTGAGCTTCAAATCTACTACCGAGACACAGTTGACTCGTCT
>MGAI01000005.1:826-1393 GCA_001789695.1 Candidatus Roizmanbacteria bacterium RIFCSPLOWO2_01_FULL_37_16
AGCTGAGGCGGGACTTGAGGTGGCCATCAAACAGGATGTTGGCTCTTCTGTCTCAATTGCCTCTTTGCCCTCCTTCCAAGACTCTGGCTTTTCAGGAGAGGCAACGGTTGGAGTGATACGAGATACCCAATTTGTCTCTCCCCTCCTTCAGAAAGACCAGCAGTTCACTTTCTATCTTTCTGACTATCCCACCTATGCCGGTGCCTTAAATACCAATCTCACCGTCTACTTTATGTCAGAGACAGCCTCTTGTCCAGGACCAGCTCTTGAGCTCACTTTCCTCTCAACGACAAATACCATAACCCGCCGCCTGGTTGATCCCTGCAACCGAATAAGTAAACCCGCGCCAGATGTTGGCGTAAGCTCCAGTCCCCCTCCGGTTGAGGGCTTTTCCTTTGCCTACAGAACAGATGCTATCCCTATCTCTGACCAAGCCATAGTTATAGCAAGAACCATAGCTTCACCAACCAGGATAGCTATTGAAGCAGGGACTACTTTACCTGCCCAAGGAAAGTACGTCACCTCTGAAGCTCAGTCGCCATCGGGGATCAGCAAGAAAATTCAACT
>MGAI01000005.1:1404-13942 GCA_001789695.1 Candidatus Roizmanbacteria bacterium RIFCSPLOWO2_01_FULL_37_16
TCCCACAGATTCCGGCTGAGTTTTTTGTCACGAGTTTTTAATGCAGGAATTTGCGCCCCGCCAAATTCGCTCTTTGAGCCGTGTTCGAATAGAACTGAAAAGGCGAAAAGTAAGAATAGTTGGGCCACAGATTCCGGCTGAATTCTTTGTCACGAGTTTTTAAGGGATTGGAAATTGTCTTGACAAATGGTGAATATTTATTGTAGTCTGATAATATGAACAAATCTCTAATAATAATAATTATTTTTCTTAGTGTCGTTGGATTATCATTACTTGGTTTTTACCTCTTTAGTCAGAACCAGATTAAACCGGAACAACCTATACCTGAACAAACACAGACTGAAGAAAAAGTGGTTGACAGATTTGTTGAGAATCCAGAAAAAGGCCAGTTGGGCTATCAAGAACCACAAACAAAAATTGAGATCGGAACACAAGGAGTGACCAAAGGAACCTTTGAAAAAATCGAGGACGGAAATATCTTCCTAAGAGATGGAGACACATTGACACAACTTCCTCTAACGACTGACGAAGTAGCTTTTGACTGTACAACACAGGATCTTTCTTCTGCCACCGAACTTGACTTTGATCAGGTGACAAAAGTTCAAGTCACCACATCCTCAGAGCTTCAGAATCTTATCCCGGCTAACGAAAATATAGTTGTCTTTGCCCAAGAAGTAGAAGGCGTAAACCGCGCCCATACCATAGCAATAGATGCTTCTAAATGTAGTCCTTAATAAATAAAACTACAGCTTTAAAGTGTAATTTTTAACTATATATCTGGGACCCAATCACAATCGACGATAAGCCAGAAAATTCAACTCTATCAGTTTTTTCCAAGAGATTCCGGCTGAGTTTTTGAAAGGGAATTTGTGTGTGCAAACAAAATCAGAAAATAAATACTCTAAATTGTGAGGAACTTGCTGTTTGAGGTGTATTTTGAGGAGTAAATAAAGCGGTATTCATATTAGATAAATACCCTAATTAAACAAGCGTCCGAAAACACAGCGAGTTAAGTTCCGAACAATTTTAGTATGATTAAATAAATAATGGGAAATTTGAACCAACATATAGTCTTCAAAATAAAAAGAAAAAATTTGCTTGTTTTAGCTGTTATTCTTCTTATGTTACTTTTTCCTATTCCAAAATATCAGGAATTACCACGTCCTTGTCCAGCAGTTCGGCTAGATCCTAAATTTGGTATATATGACTATCCCTGTCCACCGGCAAGAAAAGGCTGGGTTTGGACCAGACCGCTTCTTTTTCAAATTATTGATAAATTTACAACTACTACCGAGCAGTCCGAAGAAGGTCAGACCATCCCCTCCGAAACAGATGTCTATCCCGAATCAGAAAGTCCTCCCGGCGAAAGTGTGATTGAAGATTAAGAATTTAGAAGCCGCGTTAAACATAAATAAAAATTACACCTTTAAGGTGTAATTCTTACCTTTATACCAATCTAAAATATTATTATTGTAGCATATAATCCATTGTGCTGTTTCTGCAATATTATATGATTTAGAATTATGCCTGGACGTCCTCACCCTTTATTAACAGACTACACTTACCATGTCTTCAATAAAACCATTGATCAAAAAAGACTATTTGAGGATAAGGACCTCTGTCAAATGTTTTTGAATATAATTTGGCATTACCGTTCGACAAATTCCTATCTCCGTTTTTCAAATTTCAAAAAACTTCCTGAAGAGTTAAGAAAGCCATATGCAAAGAAAATAAATGATAAAAGATCATTTCGTATTTCTATTTTGGCTTATTGTATCATGCCTACTCATTACCATTTTCTTTTAAGACAAAATCAAAATACAGGTATATCTAGATTCGTTTCCCAAATTCAGAATTCTTTTACCCGCTATTTCAATAGGAAACACGAACGATCCGGTCCGATCTTCCTCCAAACGTTTAAGTCAAAACCAATCATCAGTGAGGAACAGCTCAAACATATATCTCGCTATGTTCACTTAAATCCTTATTCTGGAAGAATAATTACACTCATTGAAGATGTTCGAGAATATCCTTGGTCATCTTTTAGTGATTATATTTCCCTGTCAAAAGCCAAATTATCCGAGCCGGAAAATGTGCTTTCCTTTTTTAAAAACAACAAGGAAAGATATAGAAAATTTGTATTGGATAATTCAGCCCACCAAAAAATGCTTGAATATTGTAAGTATGCAGAAAAGTGGTAAAGACTGACACAGCAACCTACCTTACACCTTTAAGGTGTAAATTCTTTTATACGATCGTGGGTAAAATGGTAATCCTTTAATAAAATCAGTTGAACTTTTGTTAATCTTCTATATAATGACCCTAAATATGTGACTATGCAAATATCAGCTCTGGAAACTGGAGTCCGTCCTACTGCATTTCATAAAAATCTACTCCACCCGAGTCTTCAAAATCGAAATCCCAGAGAAAGATTTTCCCCTGAAGAAAAAGCGCTACTAAAAGCAAATCTTCAAGATGTCTGGTCAACTCAAGAATCCATCCCAGCTACATTACTAATTGATTTCAGACAATTTCCAGCCGGAGTTTACCCTGATGGTGAACCGTATATTCTCAACAATCTTCCACCTGAAATAATCGAACAAGTCGGAGCAACGGGCCAACTTGCTGCTCTAGCCAGATTAGAGACTCCAGCTGACGTATTGGGCTTCCGTGCGCTTCTTGATGATTTGGGAAATCCCGCTACTTTTTTGGGCACTATGTTTTTACCTCTAGAACGCGGAGATAGACCAGGGCAAAGACCAAACGGCCAAGAAGTAGTAATACTTAGAAGATTACTTAAAGATTTAGCTGGAAGTGGCGTTCAGAGAATAATTACAACTGACACTCACTCTCCGGCCTTTCCCTACTTTGCCTTGGAGTCAGGTATGCGAGTACTTGACATTACTCCTTTACCGCTTATGTTTAAGGAAACGCATGAGAGAGGATTATTTGAAGGAGCTTCGATTATCCCTGTGACAGGAGACTATGGAGCAACAGAGAGGGCGTTGATGGCTCAGGATTTAGCGTTGCGACTTAATATACCTTGCCAAGAACCAATCTTCGGGGAAAAACAGAAGTCGGTTGAGGGAACACGTGTGTTTTTTAATCCGGAAGATTTAAAAAAAGTAGCAGGTCTTACCGCTGTTGTTTTCGAAGACATACTTGCAACAGGAGAAACAATAGGAGAAACAGTCAAGCAACTATTATCGGCTCATGCCAGGGCTGTTGTTGTCCTTGTAACCCATCCAATCGTTGCAGGAAACGCACCAGCTAACTTAGCAAATATAAGTGAACTAACTGTAATTACCACCGATTCGAGAAGTCCGCTTAACACTATAGCATCAGCTAGAAATTTTATTCAGATTCCAGTATCTGATAGATTCGCACAAGTTCTTACTTCAGTTCAACAAGACCTAGATCCCTGGAGCCTAGAAGGAAAAAGTCATCTTGAAGAGCTCGGTTTCAGCCTTGCTCCCTGGCTTTTCAATAATTACACTTCGGGCACTTCAGCCTAAGTCCAGGCTGGCTAGAATCCTGAACAAAGTCGAAGGATTGAATATGTTGGAACTTATTTTAGCTACTTTTTAATAAAAGGCAGTAAATCTTCTTTTGTCAAAAGCCATGATTTTGAACAGTTAGCAACCAAAGCAATACTAGGCTGGTGAGAAAATCCAACATATTCTACGGTTTTACTTTTCTCTTTGGCTTTTTTAATTGCAGGAAGTAGATCAGTATCAGAGCTAACTAAAATAATATGGTCACAAAGATTTTCGTATGTAGCAACTAAAATATCAACAGCGATATTTACATCCACTCCTTTTTCGTGAAATCTACCTTTTGTTTTCATCAAGTAACCCAAAGAATATCTTATTTTGTATTTCTTCAGATGAGAGAAAAGTTTACGTTGATTATTAAATAATCTTTGCGTTTTTTCAGTCCCATCTGTTCGAACTTTTCCAACATAGTAAACACTTTCAATAAGTTTTCTCCTACCTAAGAGCACTTTAAAAAAAGAAACAAAGTTAAACATTAGTTAATTATGAAGTTTGAGTTCTTTAAGTTTGAAATAGAAGTTGCTACCATCGATGAAAATAATACAACGGTTTTTTTTATGCTTTTATTATAAAGTAAAAAGCCAAAAAAAAACCTGCAAAGGCCTTACGGCGTTGCAGGAGATTTTAGTATTTATATACTAACAGAAGGAAATATCGCTGTCAAGCAATTTAGAGATTGTCATAAAGGTCTCTTGTCCAGACTGGTGAAGGACGTTAGAATTTTTTTTATTAAATGGTTTGATGTAGTTAATTAAAAATTTCAGAATCAAAAAATAATTATTTAAATTTAAATACACCGTAATAAATTATCGCTAATATGAAATTTAAGAACAATATGAACAAAGCTAGTAATAATAATTTAAAACCTCCTTTTTTTTGAAAAATAAATTTTATACCAGAGAAAAAAAATAAGTTGCCAATAATAATTCCTGAAATACCAACGAAATAATCTTTAATAATTCCTATTCTTCCGGAAAAATCTAGCCAGCTTCCGGGTCTTAACAATTGAAGTGTATAAAGAAAGAGATCCTTCATTCCATAGATGGAGGTTAATACAGAATAAATTCCCAAAAGGAATAATATTAATCCGAATATTATATTTATTAAAATTTTAATACCTGTTGTTATTTGATGTCCGTTGAAAGAATTATTTGATTTTAGCTTGGCACTAAAAGGAGTAAAACTGTTATTCATCTAATCATATTACCATTTTTTGAAAACAATACGGTTTGTTATTAAATAGATTATTGTGACGCTCTAATAAACCAAGTCCAGGGGGAAGGATTTACTACGTCATTTCATTCCTCAGCACTAACTCGCAGTAATCCTCACTTCGCCACGTAAAACGTGGTTTCGTATCGAAAACTGCGAGTTGAGCGAATTTTACGGTTCTCATCCCTCTGATTCTAAAAAAATAGAGAGCATAAAGCTCTCAATTTTTTCAGTGTCCAGGGGGAAGGATTCGAACCTTCGTAGGCATAAGCCAGCAGATTTACAGTCTGCCCCCGTTGGCCACTTGGGTACCCCTGGTTTTAATAATATTATAGCATCTAAAATATACATCTTGTTATCCAATCAAGACCGCATCTGCTCTACTCCCTGAGGGGAAAAGAATTATAAACGTAGAGAAAAACTATTTAGGTAGAAATTCACCTTTTAACTGCAGTTCTAATTTGAAGGATTATCTTGAACATGCTTCTATTGTTTTTGCAGCATTAGTACCGACGCAGACTATAGCTCCTGGCGAAACAATAGGACTAACTCTACCTGTCAATAAGTCATTTGGATTAAAACTCGAAGCTTGACCTTTTGGGTCATTGGTCGTTGAGACAACTACAGAGGGGAATACAGTTTTGCAGAAAGGCATAATTACCATCTAATATACCAAGAGCTACACCAAGCACAGAGCCTCCTTCACCCACGGTAGCTTTCGCCGATTCTGGAGCTCCAGCACAAATACCGTTTGACTCATTAGTAGGATTAGATGTTTCAGGGGTTAGATTTGGTCTAGATATTTAATAGAGGAAAAATTAGATCTTTGAAAATAAGATCGACGAGAAAGGTTTTATTTTTTAAGCCTAACTTACCTGGTATTTCAGGACAGAGCAGCCTTTTTACATATCCATTGAGAAGTGACCAGTCCCAAAAATCTCCGTGGATTATTTTTTTGGCATGGGCAGGAACAGTAATATAACCATCATCTAAAACATTTCCTAAACTGACGTCGTTGGCGTCATCAATACCGGAGTAGAGACCGATATTTTGCTCTTTGATATGAGCCTTAAAGGTGTGAAGCAGCTTTGAGCTCATAATTTCGCTGTCGTAGAGATAAAAAGAATCTAACTGCGGATCTTCATGAAAGGTTAAGCCTAACTTAAATTTATATCTGGCTACAATTTCCATATTTGCTTTTGCCTCGATATCTTTTGTCTTTTCAAAGAAATTTCTGTTTACGTCGTTTTTAAATCCGTTTCTTCTTGTCCTTTTTTTTACGGCTGAGGGGCTGACCTCTGGAATAAAGATAAAGTCTGGCAATTTCGAAAGATATTTATTTATGACTTGTTTTAGTGGATTAATAACTCCGAACTCGTCGCCATGGGTACCTGACAGCAAAAGTAATACTGGACTAGCTCCTTTTTGATAATAATATATTGTTCCTGCTTTTCTTTTTTTAAGAATTAGGCTCATATAACTATTATAACAATCTAATCGTCAAGTTAGAAGGATGAAAAACTAATCCTCTCCTTCACTCCTGGAGTGGAATAGACTGACTGGGTAATCTAGATAGAAATTACAATAGTTTTTTTCTAAAAAATCTTAATGGAGTAAAAAAATTATGGAGTTGGGGTGGGGGTTAAAGTTAAAGTCGGACTTACAGTTGGGATTCCGCTGGTTGAGGTTGGCGTTGGACTGACTCTGGAAACTGTTGGACTTGGTTTTGGTGTCGAAGTTGCTTCTTCAAAAATTTTTCCACCAGTGGTGACAACGATATCAAATTCGCCATCTATATCAAGTCCTACCGACTCAATTTCAATATTATCGAATTTTGACCCCAGAGCCTTTTTTATGTCTTCGGCTACATCTTCAAAACCTTTTTTTCTAGCAATCGCTGTTTTTATCTGATCAAATTCATCTGCGTTTCCGGTTTTGATATTCTCCTTCTTATACCCAGCCTGGGTAAGTGCCTCAAGAGCGGTTGCCGCTTGGCCCGGTGTGCCAGTCCCGTTTATAACCTGGATTTTCACATTTTCTTTATTTATTGGCTTTTTAGTCGGAGTGGGGGTAACGCTTGGAGTTTTGTCTTTTTCGACTGCCCGTTTGACATCCTCTGATTTTTGCGATTTGCTAAGAAAAAGAAAACCGCCAATTGCAGCTAATACTGCAAGCACTATCAGGATAATAACGATTGTTTTTTTGTTTCCCCCCCTCTCGGGTTGTGGGTTTAAACCGTAAGAAACTGGATCGACCATAGTTTTTTAGGAAATTTATCTTATAGGTATAACACTATTTATCGAAATATTCAAGTTAGTTTTGGCTAGAAGTATTGACTCCTTATAGGTGTTAATTTTCATTCACCAATAATTTAATTGACCGTTCAACATTTGTTGTTCCTTGAGAAATTCCTTGCCAATCACTTGACAATAATAAACCAACAAATTCATATCCGTGAGTATAAAAATTACCGCTGCGTCCAAAAGGCATAAATATCGATAAGGACTCTCTCTTATATTTACTTCGTAAAACAAATTCTAATTCAGCTTTATTTATATACGCAATAGGTTCAAGCAATGATTTTAAGGTGCCTAATTCTTCATAAGCTGATTCCATTAGAACGGGTTGACAATCGTCAACGTCTCCCCCAGACAAAACTATGCTGTACCCAACATCTAAACTTTGTGCCTGACCAGGAGCGATTAATAAACCTAAATTTTTATTGCCTTCTAAATAAGTAGTTATGAAGAATCTTTTTGCGTTCTCGTCTGCCCCGCCTATATCTGGAATAGCGTTAAATCCCAACCGTCTAAAGGCTCTAGCCGTCATAACTAGAAGTCCACTCTTGATTAGTCTGCTACGATCTTCTTCTTGGAGAATATCCATTTCTTGAAATGGACGATATAATTTACCTATCTCACTCATAAATAATGTGGCTATAATTTTCCAAATTTTACCATCAGTAAGGCCCAAAGTCAACTAACCTAGTCTTCAAAATACACTTCAGAGATGCAGGGTGTATGTTGAAATATCAATTAAGCTCTTAATCGAAATCGTGTCTAAGGAGTATATGCAACAAAAACACGTCGCTCGACCACTTATTATAATTATAACCTTATCAGCAATTTTAATCCCCCACCCCTCCATAGTTTTTCCCCAGTATCTCAAGGTCAAGGATGTTTATTTGGGAATCAAGGTTAAAGTCAGAGGAAGGTCCGGCTGTGGGTGGGGAGGTATTGAATTGAGAAGCTAAAATCTGAAGATCTGCCGAGTCTATCTTGTTGTAGCTTCCGGAGCTTTGGGCGAATCCATCAGTGTCTCCAGAAACCAGAGGTTTACTGTCTTTCTGGCTAATCAGTTCTCCACATAACAGGTTAACTATCTGGGTACAATCAAGAATCTGTTGGGGAGTCAAGGTTACATTGTTGAAAAGCTTTCCTATACTTATCTTACTTTTTATGAAGATTGTGTAGGCTTTAGGGCTAGGTATATTAAGTAATGCATCAGAGCTTGTTTGATAATAGTTACCGTTTCTTGTTAAAGCTACATTTGTCGTAGCTACTGTGGTTGAACCATCTCTTGCCTCAACCACCACATTTGAGGAGGCGATACCTGTTGTGGAGGGTAAGACATCAGGCATTAATATCTTAAATCTTAACTTGGCAGCTGTTGGACTACCTGTTGGGGTGGGGGTCGGAGTTGACGTGCCGGCTAAACTATGAAGTTTTTCACCAAGTGTTTTTCGGGCTGACAAAAGAACGTCTTTATTTTTAGTCCAGGTATGAAAATCGCTACCCACACCTTGTGCGATACTGAGTGCAAACCCCTCTTGTCCCTGATTTTTAAGCATTTCAATATACTCAAAGTCTTCGCTGCCTTCACGAAACCACTTCATTCTGACTCCTGAGACAACTTGACCAAGCAAACCCACCTTATCTCCCGGATAAACCATCGCTCCCTCCCCGGGAACCGGTACGCCGCCTTGACTCAAAAGATTGGGATTATTCCAAGGATCGGCAGTCCAATTATCCACCCTCCAGAATTTGGTGCCGGTTAATCCTAAGCTTTGGTTAATGAAACCCTGCATAATCCTAGCGTTTATGGGGGAAAAATCTATAGGAAATTTTGGCGAGTACCCATCCTGAACCAATGGATTATATGAGCGAACTTGAGTACCTTGATGATTTATTAATTTATTGATATTAGTTTTTGCCAGGTCATAATGCTTAGGAAGAAAATACCAAATATCCGCGGCAGTGTGATCCAAATCAGTCCCCATCAAAGCATCCACGGGATAAGTAACTATTTCAGGTTGAATTCCGCCAGCTCTTAAGTTGGCCGCCCATTGGAGGAAAGTTGAGAATTGACTAGTGCAATTCCAGACTTCATTGGCATAAGAGTCAAAAAAATAGAGGTCCTTTTGATGTCTGGCAACTTCGGCGATAACATCTGAAACTAAAGGTGGTGGTCTAGCCGAACAATTATTATATGTGGCTCCACTGGCTGCAAAAATATTTATCTCATCTAACCCATAATTATCTATAAGAAATCTCTCATCAGTAATTTTTACTGTTTTAGGATTAAATCTGTGTTTAATAAGTTCTATATCCGTCGTTCTATTTTTGTAGGTTGAAGTCCAAATATGGGTTTGTCCTTTTAAAGATCTGGTTTTGGGAAGTTGGAAATTCCAGACATTCAGATTTATATTAACTGTCGCCGATCCTTGAGCAGTACTCACCGTGGCGGTACCCTGATATAAACCAGCCGGAGTGTTGGCCGGAGTAAAGATGTCTACCCAGATAGGTTGGTCTATTCCTGCTAATATAGTGAAAGGAACAGCGTCTAACTGACCGGAAAGATCCTGGTTAGTTGCTGGATCCTTAAAAGGAATAAGAGCGTCCGGATACCAGCCCGGGCCCAAAGGCGCATTAGTCTCACCATTATGATGTTTGCTTCCTTGAGAAACGTTTAGATAATGTTCCCTGTATAAAGTGAGGTTGCCAGACGAGAGAACTGCGCCGTTTGGTCCAGTAAGATTCGAGATAGAGACATTTACGTTAGTCAGTCCATTTCCAGCTGGCGCTTTGACGATAATCTGAAAAGCTTCATATTCATTTTTAGCTGTGTATAAGGTAATTGTCGTATCTGACTTTACCGGGCTATTTTTTAAAACTCTAGTCATTCCGTCCTCCAACCAGACTATCGGCCCCGCCGCCTCTACTTTCCCAATCGGCGTATTATGTATTAAGAAAAAAATCGTCGCAAGGAGAATCAACTTCTTAGTTTTATCCTTAGCCAAAGACATACAAACATTGTAGCAAGCAAGTCTCCCAGTTTCATGATCCTTGCAGAAGTTTTTAGCTAGATCTCCAGCAATGAAATTATCGCGCCTACCAGCTTTGAGGTTGGCTTGAAGCAGAGAGTAATTTACCAACGTGTGGTCTAATGCTATATGCTAACATTCTAGTATCCCTTGATCCAGTCCCCACTTCAAGAAATCCGGCTGGATATGAGTGGGGATCGAGATAGATATTATTATTTAAATTATCTGCGGGTGCTTTTGGAACCGGTAATTGTGCCAATTCCCGACTCACGGTTGTAAGTAATCCCCAGACAGGCGGTGGTCTCTCTTGTGAAAGTTGGATTGCTGATTCAATTAATGTATTTATATCTTTTAATAATTCTATAGGCATGAGGTGCCTATGACTGAAAAGAACAGTTGTTAAAACATATAATCCCCTCGGGAAATCAGTTAAAGGCCGACCGGTCAGACTCAATATACAGCAAGGTATTTCATCCCAATCTTCCATACTAAGATTCCACCATTGAGTCTGGAAAACATCTGGAAAAATTAACTTTCCTGGCAGGATCCTTCTTATTGATCTATGCCAGTAAGGTGGAGCCTGGGGTAGGCTTCCAAGCTCACCAAAAATCCCTTCTGTCATCTTGTGGGTTATTCTATATACTTAAATCCCCTCCGTCAAGCTGATTTCTAGATTCCTACAGACTTTCTATTTCACTCTTTTACATTTGCTCTTGATATTTTGTTTTATTTAGACTTATTATTAAAGTATCAAAAAGAAATACCTTTCGATGAAAAAATTTGTTTTTCCTACCTTAGTTTTCTTTTTTCTTTTTTTGCTCTCTGCTTCTATTTCAGGTCAGGCAGAGGCTGGATTTTTGAATTTTGACCAATCAAGTGTTTCGGTAAATCCGCAAGCAACCTTCACTATTAGTGTATTGGTCGATGCCGGCCCTGATGAAATCACCTCAACCGTCGCCCATATCCTCTTCGAACCTAGCCTACTTGAAGCTCAAAGTGTTACGCCTGGAAACTTTTTTCCTTCGGTCAGTCAAAATATCACCTCAGGTGAGATGTATATCACAGGTATTGTCGATACGCCGGCGACTTTTAAAACCGGCGCAGGAACTCTGGCAACAGTCACCTTCAAAGCTTTAAAAGATGGGACAGCCTCGCTCACATTTTTCTGTCAACTAGGTCAATATAACAGCTCCAAAATTATTAAAAATGATTTCAACGCAACCAACATCATAGACTGTAGTCAGAACGGTTCGGCTACGGTAACTGTGGGACAAGGTGGTCCGACTGTTACTCCTGGCGTTAGTTTGACCAAACCTCCTGGCGGCAAAACCCCTGGCATATCAAAGCCTGACGATGACGATAACGATGACGATAAGGATGCAGATATCTCAAAGCCTGACGATGACGACAAAAAATCAAACGGAGAAAAACCTGACGCTGACGGAGAAAAAGATGGAGAAAAAGATGATGATTCTCTTGAGAAAACCAAACAGCCTATATATCTGGCTTCGTTTGCTATACTTTTAGCCTTGGTACTGATAGTCCTACAAAGAATGTAATTATCTCCTACCTGTCTTACATAAAGTTCCTTTCCATAGTTATCTAAGGAAAAAGTGGTAGAAGTGAAATGTTTTAAGTTTAATATTTTGAAATAAGATTTTAGACACTATGTCCCATACCCTTGCCAAAAAGTACACGCCCCTGGGATTGGAGTTGGCGTCGGTGTTCCTGGCGCGGGAGTTGGAGTTCTGGTTGGCGAGAGTCCGCCGGAGGTTGGGGTCGGCGTTGGCGTCCCTGGTGGCGGCGGAGTAGATGACTTGTTTATCTCAAACTGGTCGATGGTTTGTCCTGTAACAGTCTTAAAGTATCCTCTGGCTTTATTTGGATTTCCATCAACATTGAAGCTGATAAAAAGTGCTCCAAACGGAGACGCGTTTAAGGTACTGGCCTGGTCTGTGGTATAGACGCTAGCCCAGATATAGTTACAACCTGATCCTCCGCCATAGGGATATGTAAAAGGAAGACATCTGTCTTGGTTTCTGGGGCCGTTTCCCCCCAAGCCAGAGACAAATACAAAAGTTTTTCCTGGTGCAACCAATACACTGTTTGGATTGCCCGGAACACCGTTGGAAATCGGATGTTGCGCCGTATCAACTGTCAAGCTTTGAATATTGGTAAGTGTTTTGGTTCGCTCGTAGGTATGCTCGTGGGCGGTAGCAATGATTGCGCCGGCTTTCCTGCATTCTTCGTAATCTCCCCAGCCCTGCTCGTTACCTTTCGTGCCAAGCTGCATGGTGGTCATATTTTTATGCCAGGAGCAGACCTTCCAGATATGATTATCGTTGGCAAGCTGCTGTTGAATAAAAGTTGCATTGCCATTTTCTTTGCTAAAAACCAGCTTCAATCCTTTATAAACAAGCGAGTAGCTGTCGCTATTTAATGCATTTGG
>MGAI01000006.1 GCA_001789695.1 Candidatus Roizmanbacteria bacterium RIFCSPLOWO2_01_FULL_37_16
TAATATTTTTAATAGTTCCACCCAGATTGAGGAACGACTTGGATTTGCTTGAGATGTGGTTTGTGGAATTGTTGGAGTTTGAGCGGCTGTTTTTGAAGGAAGAAAAGCGTAGGAAAATAAAAAAAGTAAAACTGAGGTGTTGACAATCAATAAAAATTTCTTCATAATGTTATTTGTTATGGCCTTACTCGATTTTATTAAAAAACCCAAGCAAAAATCAAGCGCAAACAATCAAGTTCCATCTCAAAATACAACTACAACCCACAATCAAGTTGTTGAGACAACTCAACCAACTCAATCAACTGGCCCACAATCATATAGTGGGATAGGTAATCCTCCAGGCGGCCAGGCTTATTCAGGCATTGGTCCTCCTCCCCAACCCCATGTTGAAAGCGCACAATCTACAACCACGGTGACTAAAACCACAAGTTCACCATCAGTAGCCGTCCCAACAGCTCCGACTACTAATGTAAGAGGCGAAGAAAAGAAGCGTGAAGAGATTGATCTGATGACGCATCTGACCCAAAGATCCAATAGAGTATTTTTGTCGGCTCAAAATAAAACTAGGGAATTAAACCTAGAGTTTGTCGATAGTGAGCATCTTTTACATGGACTTTTATCAGACAGCGAGATTTACAATCTTTTTATTGAACTTAAAATTCACCCACAACTTATCGAGGAGGAATTAAAAAAAATTTATAAAAAAGGAACAAGTCAAAAGTTGCCTCAACTATCCCCCCGAGTCAAACGAATTCTAGGTCTTTCTCTAACAGTTGCCCGGAAGCTTCGTTTTGAATTTATATCACCAGAACACATTCTTTTGGCTCTATATGAAGAAGGAGAAGGGGCAGGAGCTAAAATATTGTCAAAACTTGGGTTAAAAAAACAGGATCTTAATAAAAAAATTATCGGCAAAAAAGAAGGGCTTGAACAGACCGAAAAAGCTGAAGAAGCCAAAAAAAGCACGGTTGAGCGATTTACAATCGATCTGACAGCAAGGGCTGCCCAAGGACTTTTGGATCCGGTTGTTGAGAGGTCAGACGTAATCGAAAGAGTCATCCACATCTTGTCAAGAAGAACTAAAAATAATCCTGCTTTGGTAGGGGAGGCGGGCGTTGGTAAAACAGCTATAGTTGAGGGACTAGCGCAAAAAATTGTTAGCAAAAACGTCCCTGAGTCACTTCTTAACAAAAAAGTTTTGCAGCTTGACTTAATGAGTATGGTAGCTGGAGCTTCGCATAGGGGTGAATTTGAGGAAAGGATGAAAGAGTTGATCGATCAGGTTCAGGGGAGCAAAGGTCAGATTATTCTTTTCATAGATGAGATTCACAATATTGTGGGTGCGGGCTCGTCCGGCGAGAATGCCATGGACGCGTCAAATTTCTTAAAACCCGCCCTTGCCAGAGGCGAGCTTCAGCTCATTGGTGCAACTACGCTTACTGAATATCGCAAATACATAGAAAAAGATCCGGCCCTAGAGCGAAGATTTCAACCGGTTTTGGTACAAGAGCCAACCATTGAACAAGCCATAAAAATGCTTAAAGCGATAAAAGATAAGTATGAAGCATTTCATAGAGTTAAGATTCCTGACGAGGCTGTAGATGCCGCGGTAAAGCTTTCAAAAAGATATGTAGGGGATCGATTTCTACCAGATAAAGCAGTTGATCTAATTGATGAGGCAGCCTCAGCGGTGCGACTACCTTTGATATCTCTTCCTGAGGAGATTAAATCGATTGAGACGCGGATCGCTGAATTAAATCAGGAAGTTCAGGAGTCGGAAAAATCCGCAGATAAAGTAAAGGTACGAATTCTTCGCTCTAAAATCGATGACATCGAAGCTACGCTAAAAGAGAAAAAGGCAGAATTTGATATGAGAAAAGCCCAGACAACCTCGGCCGTGAGTGGGGAAATTATAAAAGATATTGTTTCACGTTGGACCGGCATCCCAATCTCCAAAATCAGTGAGTCAGAAGTTGAGCGTTTAGCCCAACTTGAGAAAATTATGCACCAGCGGTTGATTGATCAAAATATTGCAGTTGAGGCTGTGGCACAAGCTGTAAGAAGAGGAAGAGCAGGATTAAAATCTACACAAAGACCAATCGGGAGCTTTGTCTTTTTAGGGCCAACTGGTGTTGGTAAGACAGAACTTGCAAAAACATTGGCAGAAGTTCTATTTGGTCAAGAGGAAGCAATGGCACGTTTTGACATGACAGAATATATGGAGAGGCACGAAGTTGCAAAGCTTCTTGGTGCGCCACCGGGATATGTTGGATATGAGGAGGGAGGAAAGTTGACTGAGGTGGTTAGAAGAAAACCATATTCGGTTGTCCTTTTTGACGAAGTGGAAAAAGCCCACCCGGATATTTTTAATATTCTGCTTCAGATTCTTGACGATGGCAGGTTGACAGACAATAAAGGTCATGTGATTTCGTTTAAAAACACAGTTGTGATCTGCACATCTAACATCGGAACACAGCTTATCCAGGATGAGCTTTTGAAAAATGGCAAAATTGAGATAGAAGAGCCCCCATTTTTATCTACCTACACATTCTCACCCAGAGGCAGAGAGATTTTGACCATCGGGACAAAATATTTTGAGAGAGAACGTATTAATCAGGCAACGCAGAATGGTAGCTTCAAAACAGAGGAAGATAGTAAGCCTGGTGAGAGTTCTTGGAAAGAGGGCATGCTTTTGGATTATTTTGCCGGCCAAGAGATAAAAAGTGATGATAAATCCGTCCTTCCTGCCGGTCCGGATGTTAAGCCTGGAAAGTCAAAATCTGACTTCCCTGTTTCAGGATTTGACAGCCATACAATTTCATTCAAAGGAGAGGAGTTAATAAGCAAGGGTAGCACTGTATATGTTAGAACTTCGACTACGGCAAAGATCTGGAATACCACAACTCTTATAGATTATTTCAAAGACGGTATTGTTGTGAATGCTCTACCCGATGAACCAGAAGAACAGCTTCCAACCGTAAAGTTGAAGACGCATGCTTTTACTCCTGATGAAAAAGAGATAGTCAGTTTTAAAGATCGCTTTTGGGTACGCAAGGAAGGATCTAATGATTGGCAGACCGGCCATTTGAAAGATTATTTTGCCGGAGCAGAAATTCAAGAGGTAAAAAGTCAAGAACCTGCCAAACAGGAGCAAAACCTAAATAATGGAAGTCAAGCTAAAAGCAAAACCAGTCAAGATGATGAAAAAAAGGAGGTTAAAGAAACTACTAAAACATTTCCTACCGCCTATTGGGATATCCATACCTTCTCACCCTTAGGTAAAGAAATAATAATTTGCGGAGACACTGCCTGGTTTAGAGATGACAGTAAAAATATCTGGCAGACTCAGTCGCTTAACGAATATTTTGGCAAGGATTTTCCCCTAGAGAAAGAACTTGAGGAAAAAAGAAAGATTGATGAAGAAATAGATAACAAGAAATACGGTTTAATAAAAAGCAAAGTCAGCACAGAGCTGCGAAAATTCTTTAAACCCGAACTTCTCAACAGATTTGACGAGGTAATAATTTTTGAGCCACTTAAGTTTACCCACATGATGCAGATAGTCAGATTACAGCTTAAGGCCATTGGAAAATTACTCGAAGATCAAGATATAGGATTTATTTATACAGAGGCGGCTGTAAAAGAGATAGTGCGAGAAGGGTTTGATCCTATCTATGGTGCCAGACCCCTTCGTCGGGCTATTCAAAAGCTGATTGAAAATCCCATTTCAACGCTTATTATTGAGAAAAAAGTCAAAGCTGGAAATCAGATACAGGCCGATTTTGACGGTGAGAGCTTTATTTTCAATATAGAAAAGGTAGAGCTGGTACCGGAGGAAAAGTTGAAAAAAAAGACGATAAAAAACTTTTTCTGCGAAGCTTGCGGTCACAATTTTAAAACGATGGTAGTAAAAAATTCTACTGTTATCTGTAGTAGATGCGCCTCGACGAAAGTCCAAGAACTCATCGAGTCACCCGATGTGGTTTCTTTAGAGGAGAAATCTCCTAGCCAAAAAGATGGAAAGCCCTCCTTCGCTAAAGCTTCGGAGGGTGAAGAAGAAAAAACTAAATTATCAAACGACGGAAAATTAAGTGGCGAAGAAGTTGATAAGCATGATTCTTCTCTAAAAAACAGTTTTCAGGCATCCCCTGCATAAGAGATGGATACTAGATACTTAGCACAACAAGTTTGTATTGGTGGACAATGTGTAACGGGAGCTCTTGATCCTAGTATTAAGACTGTGGCAGATTTGGTAAATAGGATTGTCCAGTTTCTTATTCCTCTAGCTGCCCTCATTCTTTTACTGGTTTTCATCTGGGGAGGTTATGATTATATGATGTCGCAAGGAAGTCCTGAAAAACTAAAAAGTGCTCAGGCAAAACTAACCACAGGAATTATTGGCTTTATATTGCTACTTCTTGCTTTTATAATAGTGAGGTTGATAAGTCAAATATTTGGATTAGGTGGTGGGATTATCTGAAATTAATGTACCGATCGATTCTCCCTCTATTATTTTTTCAAGATTTTCCCTTCGTTCAAAATTGAAGATTATAATTGGCATTTTTCTACTCTGGCATAGGGCAAAAGCTGTGCTATCCATAACTTTTAAACCTTTTTCTAAAGCAGTTTGGTAATCAACTTTTCCAATTTTTTTTGCATCAGGAAATTTTTTAGGATCTTTATCATAAATATCATCAATATCGGAGGCTTTAAGAAGTACAGCGCATTTTAATTCAATAGCTCGTAAAGCAGCAGCCGAATCAGTGGTGAAGTACGGATTACCAGTCCCACCTGCCAAAATGACAATTCTTCCTTTTTCCATATGTCTAAGTGCCCTTCTTCTGATAAACAGTTCACACACTGTTGGAATTGAGATTGATGACATGACTCTGGTAGAGTTGCCTAGTCTTTCCATCTCTTCCTGAAGAGCAAGAGCATTCATTACCGTCCCCAACATTCCGATCTGATCAGCTACAACATGATCGATTTTTGTACCATCAACGTATCTACCTCTAAAGAGATTGCCTGCACCTATAACTATTGCTATTTGTACGCCAGTTTTACGATGGACATTTTTAATAATAGAAGCTACCTTACAAACCTCATTGAAATCTAAACCTTGTTTTTCAGTTCCGAATACTCTACCAGATAGTTTAAGCAGAACTCTCTTATAAGGAAGCGATGTGCCCTTACTCATAGAAGTATTGTAACATAATAGTGATACGAATGATGCGAATCTTTAAGTATATGCTGCGAATTATTCTAATCCAGATTATATTTGCATAATTAGCATCATTTGCATATTATTTGAAGATTGGCATTATTAATATGATTTTAAAGCAAGTTATTTTAAAAAATCTTCGAAATTTTAGCCTCGAAAAGTTCGAATTCAACCCATTTCTTACTATTATATTAGGTGAGAACTCAAAAGGGAAGACAAATCTACTGGAGGCAATTCATTTGATTATACACGGAAGTGGCTTTCGAGAGACTAGAGAAGGTGAGTTGATCAGATTTGAAGAAAATGAGGCGGGAATTCAAGGAGTTTTTGGCGTGGAAGATGAAAATTTTATTTTTGAAGTAATTCTTAAGAAAAAACTATTAGCTTCCGCGTCAAACGTAGCTAGCGTTGAAAAAATCTTTACTATTAATAAGTCAAAAAAGAAGTATTTACAATATCTAAGAGAAACGCCAAAGATAGTACTTTTTCAACCAGAGCAGATAGAGATAATTACCGGTTCACCTGAAAAAAGAAGAAGGTATTTTGACAATTTTCTCACGTCTTTCGATTTAGTCTACAAAAAAAGGTTAATAAATTATGAAAATGCGATTAGACAAAGAAATAAAATATTAGAAAAATATAGGAACGAGTTAGATTTGCGTGACGAGCTGACATTTTGGAATAAATATCTTGAGGAGCAGGGGACTTATCTTACGCAAAATAGAAAATTATATACGGATTTTCTAAATTCTCACGAAAAAATTGACAATAAAGAATTTTCAATTGAATATTTGAAAAATGAATTTAACCAAAAACGTCTGGAGGAAAATTTCGATCTGGAAAGAAGATACAGGAAAACTATAATAGGACCACAGAAAGATGATTTTCAGATAAGTCAAAAAGATAGGTTAGTAAAAAATCTTCACCATTTCGGGTCTCGTAGCGAGCAGCGGCTTGGAGTTTTCTGGCTAAAATTTAATGAGATAAAATTTATTGAAGATAGATTGAAGATTAAACCAATTTTACTTTTGGATGATATTTTTTCCGAACTTGATTTAAAAAATAAAAAATTAGTCATTGATTTAGTTAGAAAATATCAGACGATAGTAACGACAACGGAGATTGAGTTATTAGAGTTAGCAGATATGCCAAAGAGTATTATTAAATTATGATTTGGTAAAATTGGAGGTGGAGTTGGAGGGTTGGCAGAACGGTATTGCGCCGGTTTCGAAAACCGGTGGGCGCAAGCCCTTAGAGGTTCGAATCCTCTACCCTCCGCTCTAAAAAAAATAAATAATAATGCCCAAAAAAAATTTTGATTTTAATCTTGAAAATCCTTCCGGTGAAGATTCCGAGATAGTAACTTTTCTCAAAGAACACTGGGGATCAAAGCATATTGTATCTCGTGGCAAAAAAGTTAATGCAGCGTTATTACCTCGCGTAGTCGCCAGACGTAGGAATTATAAGCTTATTGGATTAGCAATATATCAGATAAATGAACAAGATAATTCGTGTGAATTGATTTCGATTGATGCCGTAATTCGAGGACAAGGAACAGGAACTCAATTGCTTAATACAGTAGAGCAGGAGGCAAGAAAATCTGGATGTACGCGAATCTGGCTTATCACAGTTAACGATAATCCAGAAGCCGCGGTTTTTTACGTTAAACGGGGATATCGGTTGGTTAAAGTTCATCTCAACGCGCTTGAAATATCTCGTAAACTAAAACCAGAGATTCCCAAGATAGGAAATCACGGTATCCCAATAATGGATGAATGGGAATTCGAAAAGAAACTTAAATGATCTGGTATAAAATAATTTATCCTGTTATTTAAAGATAATCCAGTCTTTTTGTAGCATATAGTCCATTGACCAGACTCCAATTATTTAAATAATTGGAGTTATGGTACAGATTTCAAGAAAAAAACTTCCTAAAGAACTACTTTCCAAATTACTGCTTCTTTTCTTTGAGGTGGTAGGTAAGAAAAATAAAAACGATGAATTCGAAAAAATAATTAACGATTTATTCTCTGAGACCGAGAGAATAATGGTTATAAAACGAATTGCGATTATGTATTTACTGATGAAACAGATTCAGCCAGTGATTATTGCAGATGTTTTAAGTGTTTCTCTTTCCACGGTTGCGAAATTCTCAATCTTAATGGAAAAAAGTGAAGGGGTTGTTCCTTATCTAAAAAAATTATTACAAAAAGAAAAAATTGCTGATTTTTTCGAAGATGTTTTTGATGAGCTTTTTAATTATCCAGGAAGATATGGAACAAATTGGAGTCAAGCGTGGAAGTCCAAGATAGAAAAAGAAAATAGAAGAAGGATTGGTGTTTAATTCCAATTATTCAAATATTCGAATAATTGGAATTTCAGTTATGAAAATTAAGGATATACCTAAAGTTGATAGGCCGAGGGAAAAGATAATGAAGTATGGAGCGGAAAAATTGAGTAATTCAGAATTATTAGCGATCCTTTTAGGTAAGGGAATAAAAGGTAAAAATGCAGTCGAGATGGCAAGAAGTTTATTGAAGAAATTTCCTGAAGAAAAATTAGTAAACATTCAGCTTAATGATTTAAAAAATTTCACAGGAATTGGGTCAACAAAAGCTTGTCAGATTATTGCTTGTGTTGAGTTAGGAAAGCGTTTACTTAAAGGAAAAAAGTCTATAATTATCATGTCAGCAAAACAAATATGGGATGAAATGAAAGATATAAGGAACAGTAAGAAAGAACACTGTTTTATTTTTTATTTAGACGTCAGAAATCAAATTATCAAGCGAGAGCTTATTTCGATCGGCACGCTTAATGCAAGTCTTATCCACCCGCGAGAAATATTCGAACCCGCAATTAGATTTACTGCGGCTCAAATGATAATTTCTCATAATCATCCATCTGGCGACCCAAGCGCTTCGGAAGAAGATATAAAATTAACGAGGCAGCTTATCGAGGCGGGAAAGATTTTAGGTATAGACATTATTGATCATATCATAGTCTCTGAAAAAGGATTCGTCAGCATGAAAGAGAAGGCTTTGATGTAAAATGGGATTTGTCCGTCATTCTGGGTCCCGATTGAATCGGGACAGAATCTAAACAACGATTCCGGACAAGGAACGTCTGACGTTCCAAGCCGGAATGACGAGAAAAAGATGAAGAATATCGAGAAAAGAAAAAAATTAGCCAAAAAAATAATTGATAAACTGAAGAATCTTTTCCCAGATGCAAAGATAATACTTAAATATTCGAACAACTGGGAGCTTTTGGTTGCGGTGATTTTGTCTGCTCAATGTACAGATAAGATGGTAAATAGGGTAACGGAAGAATTATTCGAAAAATATAGAACACTGGACGATTATGTAAATACAAAACCAAAAGAATTCGAAAACGATATTAGATCAACTGGTTTTTTTCGCAATAAGACAAAAAATATTTTGGCCTCGGCAAAAATTATTAAAGAAAAATTTCAAGGAGAAGTTCCAAATACAATGAAAGATTTATTAACCTTACCTGGCGTTGCCAGAAAGACAGCTAATGTTGTTTTAGGCAATGCGTTTGGCATTTATGAAGGAGTAGCAGTTGATACTCATGTACGCAGGCTGGCAAAATTATATGGCTTAACCGATAAAGACAATCCGGATAAGATTGAGCAGGATTTGCTGAAAATAGTTCCAAAAAAAGACTGGTTTAAGTTTACTTATTTGATGATTGATTACGGAAGAAAATACTGCCTGGCCAAGAAACACAATCACAAGAAATGCCCACTGACAACAATAGTAGAAAGTAGTTAGTAGCTAGTAGTTAAGAAGCTAAAATTGATAAGGACTTTTTATTTTTTCTTTAATTCTCATACAAGTCCTCCAGTTCCTTTACTCCGCCGAAGGCGATACGGTCGATGGCCAGGTCTTTCATCCCGAGCATTAGAGCCGGAGTGATGACGAAGTCACCGTATTTGTCGTTGATGGCATCCAAGGCAGCAGAAACTTTTCTTTCTTTATCTTGGGGAACGTCGAATAAACTTATCTGGGATTTTTTTGACGGGATAAGATCGTAGCAGCTGATACTTAATTTTGCCACAATTTTTCTTTCCGGTTGCTGATTGAAGACGTAGAGGGCTTTTCGATAAAGTTCCCAGGTAGTTATCATCTCTGTTTGAAATTTTCTACCCCTGTGCCAAAAAGTTCCGTCCCGATATAAACAGGCAACGTGTATTCCTAGAGCTGCTTTTTCGGCTTTTCTAAGTCGCCTTCCCATCTTCTCGCATAATTTCATCATAATTTGAGCTAATTCGTGAGGATCGCTGGTTGGTTTTCCTAGAGCGTAGTCTTGGCCATAGCTTTTTCGAGCATATATTACATCATCTATCTCCCAGCCACGTAGTCTCAGATACCAGTAATAGCCAACAACGCTTTGAAAAACTTGGTTTTTAAGAAGAGGTAAGGGAGAATCTAAGAATTCAATCGGCGTAAATATTCCAGAGGAATTAAGTCTTGCCTCAAACCTTTTATTAATGCCGCAAAGATCGATTAAAGTAAGTTTTTGATAGACATCTCTTAGGTTATTGTGTGTTATTACCTCAAGACCGTCTGGTTTTTTTAAGGAAGCAGCGGTTTTTGCTAAGAATCGGTTGGTGCCGATGCCTATACTGCAGGATATCCACTCGCCGATTTCATTTCTCAACCTTTGTTTTATCTCTTTTCCGATTTCGCCAAGAGTACGGTTGAGATAATTTTCCATGCCGCTAAAATCGATGATTGCCTCGTCGATTGATCGCGGATAGACGTTGGGAGAGTAATCTTTGAAAATTTTTTTGAATTTGATATGAACGTCTCTGACAAGGGGTGGATCGGGAGTTCGGACGATTACGTCTTTATATAACAACCTAGCGTCTCTTACGGTCATACCAACTTTTATTCCGTATCGTTTGGCTTCAATCGAAGGTGAGACTACGCAGCCGCTGGGCGTCGCATATGCCGCTACTACCAGGGGTTTTCCTCTAAGATGCATATTGGCCTGTTGCTCAACTGTGGCAAAACAGGAGTTTAGATCGATATGCATGATCATCGGGCTGTTTTTATTAATCGGCAGTTCCATCGGTAATTTCCTCCAACGTCCAATGGAGCGTTTCGCTGTCCATCCGCAGTCTAAAATCCATATTACCGTCGGTGACATGGAAAATGTGCTGGATATTTCTACCTAGTCTTACGCGGTGATAATAGGCAAGTTTTTTGATGAAGAAATCCTTTCCCTGCCAATGTAAGCGAAGAGGAATAACAAGACCTTTTATTCTGTCGTATTTTGTGACGACGCTGATTTTTTCGTTGATGATTTCTAGCATAAAAGTGGACAAATTACAACGGTTTTATAACGTCCGGGTCATTGTTAAAGGGATTATTTACTTTTTTGGAAACAGCGATTTTTTCCATACCTTGATTGGGATAAGGCCGTAGAAATTCCCTAATATTTTCTATCTCGACCATATCGGGATTGAGCCAGGCGTCTTCATCCTTTTGCCTGAGGATGACTGGCATTCGGTTGTGAACTTTTTCCAGTAGTTCATTAGGTGAGGTGGTGATGATTGCATAGGTTTTTATTTGTTCACCGGTTCTGGGGTGTTTCCAATCTGTGTATAGTCCGGCAAACGAGAAATATGTTTGATTTTTAAGTTTGAAATGGTAGGGCATTTTGCCTTCCGGCGTATAACTCCACTCGAAAAATCCCGAAGCAGGAACAAGACAACGTTGGAATTGAAGATATTTGTACGCCCACTTTTTAACCAAGATGGTATCGTCTCTTAAGTTAATCAATCCTGTGGGTTTTTCGGTTTTTTCCCAAAAGGGGATAAGTCCCCAGAGCATAATCTCTAGAAGATTTGGACTATGCGCAGTAATTACAGGTTGTTTTTGGCCGGGAGCAATGTTGTAGCTTGTTTTTAGTTTGTTTTCCGGCAACCTATTGGATATTTTGAATCTATTTGTAAATTCTCTTGGGTCGGAAAAGTCGAGATTATATCTTCCGCACATAAGCTTAAAGTTTTAAGTTTAAATTTATAATTTATTTTGATGGGCCCTGTCTCGATTTCATTCGCCTCCTTCGCCGAAGTAGCTTCGGCTACGAAGGCCGAGCCGCCAGTGCTCGAACCAGCGTCAGGCTGGAAAAATTCTGCGCGCTGGCGGGAACCCTTTCATCTCGACACCCATCTTTTTAATTGAATTTACGAATCACGGCTTTCACGACTCCAAATATTTGTAATTCCTGCCTGGGATAGAAAGGTGGATACTTTGGATTGGCTGATTCGAGATAGGCCCGTATTCCATCTTTTTTTAGAATCTTAAGCGTCCACTCTCTATCGATTTGGGCAAGGACAATATCGCCTGCGGTTGCTTGCTTCTTGCGTTCTATAATTACGATGTCTCCATCAAAGATGCCAAGGCCGATTAAAGAATCTCCGCTGACTTTGAGTAAAAATGCAGATTGAGGGTCATCAATGAGATATTCGTCTAATGTCAGATACTCTCTATTTTCTTCTGCCAGAATTGGAAATCCCGCTTTAACTAAGCCAACAAGAGGAAGAGAAAAGAATTTTGAGGTGGGAGCAAGTTTACTGCCTTCTTTTTTTAAAAACCCCGACTCAATAAATTTTTGGATGATTTTGAAAACTGCATTCTTTGAGGAAAAATTGAAAAGCTTAAGCATTTCTGAATAAGAGGGTAGGCGTCTATGCTTTTTATAAAATGTTTTGATTTTTGTTAAACGATCGTTCATAAGTATGTTTCAAGTATAGTAAACATTCGTTCACTTTGTCAAGCGAATTTTTATTAAAAATTCGCGCACCCGCCAAAAAAACGCTCCCCGCTTAGCGGGGTAAGTTTAGGCGGGAAAGGGTAAATAAATGTTATAATATAAATGTATGTCCGATATACTTGGAGCGGCTGATTTTTATTTAAATAGATTATTTTTTTCAGCAGGAGCACTAGCGGTTACTCTTTTGCTTTCTTATTTTCTTAAAAAAAGTATTGATTTAGTTTTTACAGGTGTCAAAAGAAAAGTTGCTGACAACTATGTTTTGGCTAAAACCAGGACAATCAGATCTTTATTGAAAAATATCATCGACGTAGCTTTATTTTTAGTTGCCATTTTGATAATTCTTTCTGATTGGGGTATAAATATAGCTCCGATTCTCACCGGTGCAGGCATTTTAGGATTAGCTTTTTCATTTGGAGCGCAAACTTTGGTAAAAGATCTTATCGCGGGATTTTTTATCGTGGCTGAAAATCAATTTAATATCGGAGATAAAATCCAGATAGGGAAGTTAGAAGGAGAAGTAAATAAAATGACCTTGAGATTGACGGTACTTAAAGATAAGAGTGGAAATCTTATCTATATCCCGAATTCCCAAATAACTACCGTTATTAAATTGAATAAAACATAATGTCAGTATGATTACCTGCGCATTTGAGAATAACAATAAAGCTTATTTGCGTCATGTAACAGTGAATGCAATAGTTACTAAAAATAAAAAAGTTTTACTTGGAGAAAGAGGAACTTTAGACGGAAAACCGATTTTAGAATCAGGAAAATGGGCACTACTAGGTGGATTTTTTGGTCGTGACGAAAATCTAATCCAGGCTGTGAAACGTGAAGTTTTAGAGGAAAGTGGATGGGAAATAGACGAATTACAACTTTTAAGAATTAATGATAATCCAGATAGACCTAAAGAAGACAGGCAAAACGTAGACATAATTTTCTTTGCTAAAGCTGTCAAACAAATTAAGTCAGCCGATGAAGAGGTAAAAAAGTTACAATGGTTTGATTTAGATAAAATACCCCCCAGAGATCAAATTGCTTTTGATCACGGAGATGATTTAGAGTTATTTATGAAGTATATAAAAGAGAAATTTCCTATACCTGTATTAGGATAAAAATTTAAGCTAATCGTACCATTCTTCTTTTGGGATAATTTTTTCGTCATCGATCAAAAGATATTTTGCCACACCGTTTTCTATGAAGCCAGTGTTGATAAATTGACTTTTCAAATCAATTTCTGCCCAATGTGAATGACCACAAACTAATATTTCATTTTTATTGGAATTTTTTTTATTTATTCTTTTCATAATTTTATTGGCTCTTTTAAGAATAAATGATAATCCAGATAGACCTAAAGAAGACAGGCAAAACGTAGACATAATTTTCTTTGCTAAAGCTGTCAAACAAATTAAGTCAGCCGATGAAGAGGTAAAAAAGTTACAATGGTTTGATTTAGATAAAATACCCCCCAGAGATCAAATTGCTTTTGATCACGGAGATGATTTAGAGTTATTTATGAAGTATATAAAAGAGAAATTTCCTATACCTGTATTAGGATAAAAATTTAAGCTAATCGTACCATTCTTCTTTTGGGATAATTTTTTCGTCATCGATCAAAAGATATTTTGCCACACCGTTTTCTATGAAGCCAGTGTTGATAAATTGACTTTTCAAATCAATTTCTGCCCAATGTGAATGACCACAAACTAATATTTCATTTTTATTGGAATTTTTTTTATTTATTCTTTTCATAATTTTATTGGCTCTTTTAAGAATAAATTTAAGCGAAGAAAAACGCTCCAACAGAAAACCAATAATGATTGTATTTAGTTTGTTGATTGAACGAGGCAGTTTTTCATCTAAAAGAGGATGTAGATTATTACCGTGTTCAAACTTAAATGTTTTTCCATTTAGTTTTAAACGATAAGAATATGTTTGAAGATCGGAAAATAGATCTGCGTTTTTATCCATATAAGATTTTCGATCATGATTACCATAGAGATAAACCGTTTTTTTCGCTTTTAGAAGAGGAAAAAGTTTACTCCAACCTGAAGAAATAAAACGATCGAAAGTTGTAAGATAACCGTCCCAAAAATCTCCGTTAATAACTACTTGATCAGCTTGTCGTATGATTTTCTTTAAGAAATTGAATTTTTTTTCCTCAAATTTTTCTGTAAGATGACTATCCGAGAAAACAAGAATTTTCATTTATTTATCATTGCCTGAATAATGTTTCGGGGGACTTCTTCGTAGTGGGAAGGTTCCATGTAGAAAAATCCTCTGCCTTCGGTAAGTGAGCGGATGACTGTTGCGTAGCCTGACATTTCAGCCAGAGGAACGTAGGCTTTTATTATAACCGCACGGCTTCTTTTTTCAGTACCAATAATTTTACCTCTTTTCGCTGATATATCGCCTATTACTACCCCCATGAAGTTTTCAGGCACTGTTACTTCAAGTTTCATTATGGGTTCAATAAGTGTAAGTCCGGCTCTTTTGGCGGCAGCTTGAAGAGCCATAGATCCGGCAATCTTAAAGGCGATGTCTGACGAATCTACATCATGATAGCTACCATCATAGAGCGTAGCTTGAAGATCGGTTAGGGGAAATCCTAAAAGGACTCCTTTTTCCATTGCTTCAATTATTCCTTTCTCAACTGGCGGAATAAATTCTGAGGGAATAGCGCCTCCTTTAATTTTATTAACAAATTTGAAACCGCTGTTGCGAGGTAACGGTTCAATTTTAATCAAACAGTGACCGTATTGACCATGTCCGCCGGTCTGTTTAATATATTTTCCTTCAGCTTCGGTAAGGCGAGTAATAGTTTCTTTATAGGCAACCTGCGGTTTACCTACATTTACCTGCATCCCCATCTCGCGCTTCATGCGGTCAACCAGAATTTCTAAGTGAAGCTCGCCCATTCCAGACATGATTGTCTGACCGGTTTCGTGGTTTATTTTTACTTTAAAGGTAGGATCTTCCTCAGCCAAGCGCTGAAGAGTGTAAGACAGTTTTTCTTGATCAGCTTTAGTTTTTGGCTCAATAGCAAGAGAAATGACAGGTTCAGGAAACGAGATTTTTTCTAAAAGAATGGGGCTATTTTGGTCTGCCAGGGTATCGCCGGTTTTTGTATCTTTGGGTCCTACCAAAGCGACAATTTCTCCAGCGAAGGCTTTATCGATTTCTTCTCGATGATTGGCGTGCATAATTAGTACTCGGCTTACTCTTTCCTGATTATTTCGTGTTATATTGTAAATGTAAGAGCCAGATTGCAAAACTCCAGAATAGATTCTAGTATAGGTTAACTTTCCAACATGTGGGTCGAGCTGAATTTTAAAAGCTAGAGCGGTAAATTTTTCTTCATTTGCTAAAAGTCTTTTTTCAACTTTTTCCGTTTTTGGATTTATTCCTTTAATTTCCTTAAGATCTGTGGGAGAAGGAAGGTAATCCACAATAGCATCAAGTATAGGCTGAACTCCTTTGTTTCTAAGTGAGGAACCCGCAAATACAGGAATTAATTTGTACGAGATAACAGCCTTTCTTAAGGATTTTTTAAGTTGATCAAATGACAATTCTTCATTATTGAGATATTGATGTAGGAGACCATCATCAGTTTCTGCAATTTGTTCAATTAATTTAGCTCTTGCTTTTATTATTTTTTCTTTTATTTCCGACGGAAGATTATCATTTATCGAATATTGAGTCCCTTGAGCGTCTTTATCCCAAATTAGCGATTTTAAGGTCAGAAGATCCACAACACCTCTAAATTCTTGTTCCTTACCTATGGGATATACCGTTACAGCAGGTTTTGCACCTAAGCGTTCCTCAATCTCTTTTACAGTTGCTTCAAAGTCAGCTCCTAGCTTATCCATTTTATTTATAAAGCAAATTCGAGGCACCTTATATTTGTCCGCCTGTCTCCAGACTGTTTCAGACTGACTCTGTACTCCTTCTTCAGCGTCAAAAATAACTACACCGCCATCTAAGACACGAAGAGACCTCTCAACCTCTGCCGTGAAGTCAACATGTCCTGGGGTATCGATGATATTGATTCTAACGCCTTTCCAAAAAGTTGTTGTCGCTGCAGAGACAATGGTAATACCTCTTTCTCTTTCTTGCGGCATCCAATCCATCTGAGTTGTTCCCTTATCGATATCTCCTATTTTGTAGGTCCTTCCAGTATAAAAAAGAATACGCTCGGTTGTGGTGGTTTTACCAGAATCGATATGAGCAATGATTCCTACGTTTCGAATTTTATCTAGAGGGACAATGCGATTTTTTGTGACAATTGATTGTTGAGCCATAGTATTGATTAAATTTTGACAGTAGAGGGTAGAAAATAGAGATTAGAATTTGAGGCTAGATGGTAGAAGATAGAAAATTTCTATTTTCTAACTTCCATCATCAATTTCCAGCTTCTACCTTCTATCATCTATCGTCAATTACTTTTTTACCATTTTAAGTGAGCGAATGCTTTGTTGGCCTCTGCTAGCTTCTCAGTCTGTATTCTTTTATTTACTGCCTGGCCTTGATTATTAGAAGCATCTAGAAGCTCAGTTAATAATTTATTGGTAAATGTTTTAAATTCTTTATTAGATTTGGCGTTAGCTGCTTGGATAATCCAGTTTAACGCTAAAAAGAGTCGTCGCTCTCTACGAACTTCGGTGGGAACAAGATATGATGCTCCCCCTAGTCTTCTCGGTTTAACCTCAAAATTAGGAGCCACATGTTGTATGGCTAGATTTAATACCTTTAAGGGATCTTGTTTTTGTTTTGTTAATTCATTAAATACTTGATAGACAATATTCTGGGCAACTTCCTTTTCCCCATCTTTCATAATATAGTTAATTAGTTTGGTAACTTCAGAACTGTTATAAACAGGTTCAGGTTTAACTATGCGTTTTTTATACGGGCGACGTGGCATAATAGCAATATCAAATATTAAATATAAAAAATTAAATATACATAGCAAAAATTAAAAATATTTGATATTTAATATGTATATTTTATATTTAATCTTTAATTTTTAATATTATGAAGTTGTTTTCGCTTGATCTAACTTAGTTCCATACTTTGACCGAGAAGATTTTCTGTCGGCAACTCCTGCAGTATCGAATTTTCCTCTTACAATGTGATATTTGACTCCAGGGAGATCTTTTACCCTTCCTCCTCTGACTAAGACAATAGAGTGCTCTGCTAAGTTATGGCCAATTCCCTGTATATAAGCTGTTACTTCCATTTTATTAGATAGTCTGACTCTGGCTACTTTTCGCAGGGCAGAATTAGGTTTTTTTGGAGTCATCGTCCTAACCACCGTACATACGCCACGTTTCATAGGGTTGTCGCTGCCGGTGTACTTTCTTTTTAAGGCATTAAAAGAGAACTTTAACCCAGCTGCGCGGGTTTTTTTAATTCTCTTTTTCCTCTTTTTTTTGATTAGTTGGCTTATCGTAGGCATATTTACTTAAAAATCTACCGTAATATTTTTCAATTAATTCGGCTGTGACAGGTATAAGTCTTCCTATTATAACATTTTCTTTTAATCCCAACAAATAATCAATTTTGCCTTTAATGGCGGCAGAGCTTAGGACATTGGTTGTTTGTTCAAATGAAGCAGCCGAAAGCCAAGAATCAGTATAGATAGCAGCACGCGTAATGCCTAAGATTGATACTTTTCCAACTGATGGTTTTCCGCCTTGAGTAAGAATCTTTTTATTTTCTTCTTCAAAGCGAATCCTGGAAACAACCTCATCTTTGATAAACGAAGTATCACCCTCATCTTCTATTGTTACTTTGTCACTCATTTTTCGTATGACAACCTCAAAATGTTTATCGTGAATATTAATACCCTGAGATTCATAAACTTTTTGAATTTCATCTAAAAGATAAAATTGAGCCGCTCGAAGACCTTTGATTGTCAAAATGTCATCGACATCCAAGTAGCCTTCTGATAGAGGTGTGCCGATTGTGACTAGTTCACCGTCTTTTATTTTAAGTTTTTGTGACAGGGGAATTATAAACTCTTGTTCTTGCGGCTTGGTTTTGTCAGTAGAAACGACCTTTACTATGTAAACCTCTTTTTCGGTATCTTCTTGGACAGAGACCCTTCCGTCGATTTCGACAATAGGTGAGACAATTTTTGGCGTTCTTGTCTCAAAAAGTTCTTCTACTCTTGGCAGACCTTGAGTCACATCTGCAATTACAATCCCTCCGAAATGTCTAACTCTCATGGTGAGTTGAGTTCCTGGTTCACCGATCGATTGAGCAGCAATGACTCCAACCGGGACGCCAATGTCAACAAGGTTATTATTGGAAAGATCAATCCCATAACAGTATTGGCAGACGCCATATTTTGATTGGCAATAGAGGGGAGATCTGACGATAATTTTTTTAGTTCCTGCTTTCTGAAGAAGTTGTATTTTTTCCTCATCGATGAGCTCATTTGCTTTGATAATGGGCTGTTTACTTTCGGAATATAGATCTTTAGCTGTAAAACGTCCTTTTATTCTGTCACTGAATTTTTCTCCACGCACATCTCTCTCACTAATAGTGATACCGTCTGTTACACCACAATTTTCTTCTCTAACTATCATGTCGTGAGCTACGTCAACTAGCCGACGCGTCAGGTAACCTGCGTCTGCAGTTTTCAATGCAGAATCGGTGAGACCTTTTCGTGCGCCACGTGCAGAAATGACATATTCAAAAATCGACAATCCCTCACGGTAGTTTGATTTGGTTGGGACCTCAATAATTTTGCCTAGAGGATCAACCACAAGTCCTTTAATGGCAGAAAGTTGTTTTAATTGCTCGCGTGATGCCCTTGGACCCTCTGATTTAATGGCAATTTTGACTGGATTTTCTTCATCAAGCGCCCCCCACGTCAGATCGGCCAACTTCTCAGTTAGTTCAATCCAAAGTTTATTTGTGTAACGTTTTTTTTCTTCAAGGGTAAGGAGTCCTTGACGATAATTTTTTTCAACCTTTTCTACCTCTTTTTCAACCTGTTTTAACATTTCTTCCTTTTCTTTGATGATGAGACAATCAAATACCGAAAAGGAAAGACCGCCTGCAACTGTTGCACCCCAGAATCCAATCTCTTTGAGACGATCGATGCTATTGCCAACTTCTTGATTATCGACGACCTTCATAGCCTTCATAACTATTTGTTTGAGTGTGGAGGCTTTTACTTCTTGGTTTATGAACCGCAGCTCCTGAGGGAGCGATTGATTAAAAATAATTCGACCAATTGTTGTTCTCAACAGCTGATTTTTAATTTTGACAAGTATTAGCTGCCTTAGAGATATTTTTTCAAATTGATAAGCAGTCGTAGCTTCATCTTCGTTGGCAAAATATTTCAATTCTTCGTCTTTTAAGGACTGGTAGGAGGGATCCAAGGTTGTAATATGATAACAACCCAAGGCCATTTCTTTATTTGGTAGAACTATGGGAGTACCATCGGCAGGTTTTAAAAGATTGTGATGGGGGAACATACGATTTTTTACTTCTTCGATTGCCTTTTTGGAAAGGGGTAAAAATACACCCATGGCATCGCCATCAAAATCAGCATTGTATCCAGCGCATACGGTAGGATGAAGTTTTATAGCATAGGAATCAGTCAACACCGGATAAAATCCCAAGATAGATAATTTATGGAGCGTAGGTGCGCGGTTGAGTAAAACTGGGTGTTCTTTAGATATTTCTTCTAAGATGTCATAGACTATTGGTTCTTTCTTTTCTAGAAAATTTTTGGCACTTTTTATATTTGGGGCAAGTCCTCTAACTATTATTTCATGCAGGAGAAACGGTTTAAAAAGTTCAAGAGCCATCTCCTTAGGAAGACCACATTGGTATAGTTTCAGTTCAGGTCCTACAATAATAGTTGATCTGCCTGAGTAGTCAACTCTTTTTCCCAAAAGATTTTGTCTGAAACGGCCTTGTTTACCCCGCAAAATGTCAGACAACGATTTTTGAATCTTTGAAGCAGCTCCTTGTGTTCTGACTCTTCCTCTAGATTTCTGAAGATCTATCAGAGAATCAACTGCTTCCTGAAGCATCCTTTTTTCATTTCTTAGAATTATCTCGGGCGCACCTAAGTCTATCAGTTGTTTGAGACGGTTATTTCTATTTATTACTCTTCGATAAAAATCGTTAAGATCTGATGTGGCAAATTTTCCTCCTGGTAGTTGAACAACCGGCCTAAGATCTGGTGGGATAACGGGTAAAACTGTCAAAATTATCCATTTAGGTAGGATATTTGCTTTGGCAAAAGATTCAAGCAGCCTGACTTTTTTGAGCAGTTTATTTCTTCTTTCACCCTTTACCTCATTGAGTTCTTTTAATGCTTCTGCATATTTCTTATTTACATCAAATGATGATAAGATTTCATAGATTACTTCTGAACCCATACTGGTCTCTATGAATTGTTCGGCTCTTTTCTCTTTAAGATAAAGATAATCATCTTCTTCGATAGTATCTAAGGTTTTTAGTGATTTGACAACTTTTAAAAGTCGATCAAAAAAAGAGACCTTCTTATTTTTTTGTTCAATAAATTTATCTGAAAGTAGTTTAAGTTGTTCTCGTAGTTTAAACTCAATTTCCTGTTCGGCAATCTCTCTTTGTTCCTTATTGGTAATTTTTTTAACCAGGTCTTCTTTTTGTTTCTTAAAATCATTCTCTATCTTTTTCTGATCGTTTCGAAGTTCTTTTTGTAGGCCATCTAATTCTTTTTTTTCCTCATCATCTAAAATCTTAATAGACTGCTTTTGTTTATCTTTATCAATAGTTTTAACTAAATACAAAGCATAGTAAATTATACGCTCCATTGACTGGGGCGGTATGTCGAGAATGGTACTAAGAACCGAAGATGGGCCTTTAAAATACCAAATATGAGCAATAGGAGAGGCGAGTTTGATGTGACCCATTCGTTCTCGGCGTACGGCAGAAGTAGTAATTTCGACTCCACATCGATCGCAAACGATTCCTTTATATCGTATTCTTTTGTACTTACCACAATAACATTCATAGTCTTTGGTAGGTCCAAAGATACGCTCATCGAAAAGACCGTCTTTTTCTGCTCTAAAAGTTCGATAGTTAATTGTTTCCGGCTTTGTTATTTCACCATGACTCCAACTCATTATCGCTTCAGGAGAGGCGAGGCTAATACGAAGACCGGAAAAATCAATAGGTTCGTGATTATCCATAATATCAAACGTCATTCCGAGCGTAGTCGAGGAATCTCTGTTTTCGTATTTATACGTTTATTGAGATCCTTCGACTCCCCTTCGACTCGCTTCGCTCGCTCAGGGTTGCTCAGGATGACTCCGGTTGAATTTTGTAATATCGGAGTCATTTTATATAATCTATTGCTAGCCCAAGTGCATTTAGCTCTTTCATTAAAACGTGAAAGGATTCAGGCACGTTTGATTGGGGTATATCGATTTTCTTGATGATTGATTCAAATGCCTTGGTTCTACCTCTTACATCGTCACTTTTTATAGTAAGCATCTCTTGAAGAGTGTAGGGAACTCGATGTGTCTCAAGTGCCCAGACTTCCATCTCTCCAAATCGTTGTCCACCCATTTGAGATTTACCACCTAACGGTTGTTGAGTAACCAGAGAGTAAGGACCCACAGAGCGAGCATGAAATTTGTCCTCAACCATATGAATAAGCTTCATAATGTAGCCTACTCCAACGAAGACTTTTTTGTCATAAGGTTGGCCTGTTTGACTGTCAAAAAGTTTTACTTTTCCGTCAACTGGTAATCCAAGTTTTTTTAGTTCAGAGCTGATGAATTGTTCTTTAATTTTTTCAAAAACAGGAACAGAGATAGAAGTCTTTCTATGCTTTGCAATAAGTCCAAGAAGAGTCTCAAAGAGTTGTCCAAGATTCATACGCGATAATATTGATAAAGGAGAAAGGATAACATCAACAGGTGTTCCATCTTCTAAATAGGGCATATCCCATTCAGGTAAGATTTTAGAGATTACACCTTTATTGCCGTGTCGACCTGCGAGTTTGTCGCCAACCGATATTTTTCTAAGTTGAGCCGCGGTAACAATAATTCTTTTTAATACACTTGGTTCTAGTTCGTTTGGATCTTTTTTAGAATCAATTATTTCCAAATTCACGATAATTCCACGCTTGCCATATGGCATTCGTAGGGAAGTGTCTTTTACATCTTTTGCCTTTTCGCCAAATATAGCTCTTAAAAGCCTTTCTTCGGCTGTGAGTTCTTTTTCACCTTTAGGAGCCAATTTCCCAACCAATATATCTCCGCCCGAAACCTCAGTCCCGATAATAACAAGTCCATCTTTATCTAAATTCTGTAAAACTTCTTCTCGGACGTTTGGAATATCACGTGTCAATTCTTCAGGTCCGAGCTTAGTATCAACCAGATCAGCAGTAAATTCTTCTGAGGTTACAGAAGTTAATAAGTCTTCTTTTATCAACCTTTCCGAGATGACAAAACCATCCTCGTAGCCTAAGCCATTAAGAGACGTGTAGGCAACAACCAAATTTTGTCCTAAAGCAAGTTTACCGTTGTCGGTTGCTGGACCATCCGCAATTACTTGACCTTTTTTTACTTTCTCACGTGACGCAACTCTCGGTTTTTGATCAAAAATCACATCTTTGTTTGTTTTGATAAATCTATCTAGATTATAAGTAAATTCCTTACCAGATTTCCCCTTGATAATTATTTTTTTTGCGTCGACGTAAACTATTACTCCATCTTCTGGAGAAGTAATGGTTCTATTTAGTGCTGAGCTAATTTTACTTTCTAAACCAGTACCTACGATTGGAGCTTGAGGTTTAATTAGCGGGACAGCTTGGCATTGCATATGTGTACCCATCAGGGCTCGGCTTGCATCATCATTTTGTAAGAAGGGAATTAATGCCGCAGAAGCTCCGACGACTTGTCTTGGTGAAATATCGATAAAATCTAATTTATCAGCCGGGACCTCAACGATTTCTCCTCCGTGTCGACAGACAACATGTTCCTCCAGTATAAAATTATTTTTGTCAATATTAATATTATTTGAGGTTATGTAGTATTTCTCTTCATCATCTGCCTGAAGATAGGCAATTTCGTCTGAGAGTCTTACCTTTATTTCAATACCGTGTTTTTCTTGAGCAAGCTTTCGGTATGGCGTCTCAAGAAAACCATATTTATTTACTCTGGCATACAAAGCCATATAGGTAACGACACCGATATTTGGTCCTTCAGGAGATCGAATTGGGCAGATTCTTCCATACTGAGACGAAGATATATCACGTATCGAGAATGATGCTCTTTCTTTCTCAATTCCACCTGGACCTCCCACAGTGACTCTTCTTAAGTTATCGAGTTCAGATAAAGGATTGGTTTGGTCCACTATAGTAGAAAGTTGACTCGTTCGAAAGAACGAATTGATTGCAACTATCAGGGGTTTAGAGTTGACGATCTGGGATGGGGAGGTGTGGGATTCACTAGTTATTAAACTCATTCTTTCTTTAATTTCTCTCTCAACCCTAACCATTCCTACGCGTATACCATACATACTTACTAATTCTCCCACTGTTCGCAAACGACGGTTGCCTAGATGGTCGATGTCATCGAAGCTTCCAATAGCTTTAGTTAAATTTACTAGATATTTAACCGTTTCAACAATGTCCTTTTTGGTTAAAAGATGGTTTTCTTTTGTAATTTCAAGACCAAGTTTTAATTTTTTATTTATTTTGTATCTACCAACGTTAGCCAAAGAGTAACGACGGTGACTGAAGAATAAGTTTTGCAATGTCTCGTAGGCATTATCCAAAATCAAAGGCTCACCCGGTCTAACTTTACGATATATCTCGAGTACTGCAGCGTCTTTATCCTTTGTTTGATCTTTCTTTAAAGTGGGCGCAATATATTTTTCAATCAGCTCCTTATCAAGGTCTTGAAAAAGGGACATAATTTGAGTATTGTTATCACCTTCAAAAGCCCTTAAAAGAACAGTGGCTAAAAATTTTCTTTTTTTATTAACCTTCATCTCGATAAGGTTATTTTTATTGAGTGTGATATCAAGCCAAGCACCGATATATGGACGAATCTCTGCATTATATAAGGTTAGTCCTGTCGTTTTGTCAATTTCAGCTGTGAAGTATAAGCCTGGAGATCGTACGATTTGATTAATAATTGCCCTCTCGATGCCATTTATGATAAATGTACCGCGACTTGTCATTTTTGGTAAATTAAAGAAGTACACTTCCTGCTGGCGTTCAATTCCTGTTTTCTTGTTGACGAGTCTTAATTTTAGGTAAACAGGAGTATCATAGGTTAACTTTTTTTGAACACAAAGTTCTAAAGGGTAACGAGGATCTCCAAAGAAAATATCTTCAAAAAATAAAATAAATTTTTTTTTCGTATAATCTTCGATAGGAAAGAATTCATTAATAATCTCTTTTAACTCTATCTTGATAAATTTCTCCCATGATTCCTTTTGGATTTCGATAAGGTCAAATTTTTCTAGTTCTTTATCTTCTTTGCCGAGAAGTATTTTTTTTTGAGATGAAAGATTAGATAATTTATTTTGAGGCATCTCTGAGGACGGCTAATTTTTTTATAACAATAAAAAAACCCTTCTAATAAAAAGGGGATCGGAAAAAGATAATAAACTATACATGACAAAGGTGAAAATGTCAAGCGAATTTAATATCTGTTACTTTATCCAGGATTAATCCTAAAAGTTATAGACTGGATCAATTTCTTAGACTTTTCATTTTATCAAGAAGGGTGCCTAGGATGGGTTTTTCTTGTTTTACTTCATGAAGCTCTTTTGCTTTGTCTACGAATGTCTCTTCAATTTCTTCAACAATCGCAAGAGCGTTTTCTTCTAGGTTTTCTGATAATTCCAACAGTTTTTTGAGTATTTGCCGCCCTTTATTTGTTCCAAAGAGAAATGCCACTGTCGTTGCAGCAAGAGCACCAAAAGCAAATCCTAACCAGAGATTCGAACTTTTGTTATGATTTTGACTTTGCATTTTTTTTAGCATGGATGAGGTCAATAACTTTAAAGATCGTTTTCAAACCTGAGACAAATCCAGTTATTTCAGAAAAACTATGTTCAACAGACATGCCTACTTTTTCAAAGTTTTCGAAAATTCCGTTGACTTTTTTGAGAGTCTTTCGCAACTCTTTGAGGACAAATATAAGCTGTATTCCAACCAAAATCAGAAGAACAGTTGTTACCGAGAGTACTACAGTCAAAAGTAGTTGTGTGCTATCCATATAATATTATTCTGGAATAAAAATTACTAAATGTCAATCAAAATTAAATAATTAGATTACAGTTCGCCCTTTTTTACTTTTTCCGCAACCAGATTATTTGCTCGCAGGAGTTCATCGTAGGAGGCACCTGCATCGATCCACCAATTAAGAAATTCACATATTAAAGTTCCCTCTCTGACATAAGAATTATTAAGATCTGTCACCTCTAGTTCGCCTCGCGCAGATGGTTTTAACCCGCTAATAAAATCAAATACTCTTTCGTCATAAATATATATCCCCGTTTGAGCTATATTTGACTTTGGATGTTCGGGTTTTTCCTCGATTGACAGAACTTTACCATGAGCGTCAATTTCCACAACACCGTATTGTTTAGATTCTGTTGGCATTTCTACACCAAAAATCAATGCCCCTTTCTTAATATTTTTGAATTTTATAACTGCAGATTTCAATTTTTTAGCATCAAAGATATTATCTCCCAGTATGACTAGAAGTTTATCGCCTCTGGCAAATTCTTTTGCTAAAGAGATTGCGTCTGCTATACCTCCTTTAGGATTTTGTTGAACAACGTAATATAATTTTAGTCCAAACTCTTGACCATCTTTGAGAAGATTGGCGAAGTCTCCTGAATGGTCAGGAGAGGTGGAAAGTAGGACTTCTTTTAGACCAGCTTTAACCATCGATTCAATCGCATAAAAAATCATCGGTTTATTATAGACTGGTAAGAGATGCTTGTTTGTTACTAAAGTTAATGGTCGAAGCCTTGTTGCAAGTCCGCCAGCGAGAATCATTCCCTTCATATTAACCAGGTAGGATGATAATCTTTAATAGAAACATAAGTGTAAAAGCAATGAGAATATATTCTACCACAGTCTTTAAATGTAGGCTATCTTCAATAATATGATGGTAAATTCCCCAGATAATATAAAAAGAAATAAAAATAAGAAGAATAATGAATTCTAATAATCGCTCTCCTTTAAAAATATTAAGTGAAATTAAGAATAAGACTCCTGCAGTAAAAAGTAAGAGATAGTCAAACAGATTTTTTTTTATTTCTTTCCGAATGTGGACAACTAAATATTTCATGATTTAATTATAATACTGACCCTTTGGTTAATATTAATAAGCCGATGAAAATAAAGCTAATGAAAATCAAGTGGGCAAGACTTTTCCCTGACACTCTAATTATGCGTAGTTTGGTGGCAAAATATAAGTCCAGAATTATGGCTAAGATTAAAAAGGATAGAAAAATAAGATTTGAATTAAAAATTAGTTGCGTGGTATTCTTAATTTCTGGTGAAGTTTTTTGGGCTAAAATAGCTGGCTGTTTTTGGATAAGCGGATTTTTTTCTACTATAGGAATTGAAGCATCAACTTCTTCTGTAATTGGAGCTAATTCTTTTTCTGCGAGATTCTGGCTTACTTGAGCAAGTGGAGTTGTGAGAGGTTTACCAAATAATTGAACTACGAGAGTTGTTTCTTCCCCGTTTAAGATACCATTAACAACGGCGAAACCTACCTCTGTATATTCTTTTCTTAAAATATTATCTCTGTGGGATGACGAATTCATCCAGGCATCTATTACTCCTTGACCAAATAAGAAATTTTTAGCCAAATTCTCACCAGCAAACTCATAGCGGTAACCGGAATCTAGTATAAAATCCCAGGGGGTTAGCCCATCTGGGCTATAGTGTGACCAATAGTTTTTAGCAAACATATCTGATGCTTTTTTTTGGGCCGCCAAAGCCAAGTGTTCATTAGATTCCAAGGGCGGCAGTTGATTATCGAGTCTTAGATTATTGGTTAGTTGATACAGCTTATCTACTGTTATGTCTGTTGCGAAACCCAATACGTCACCAGATCTTGCATACAGTGTTTTAAACCCGAAACTTAAAAAAAGAGCGAAAAGTAGATAGTAAGTTAAGAAGTCGATATGAAGAGCTTTAGCTCGATAATTATTTCCTTCGTGAGGAATAAATAAATGATGGATAATTTTTTTTATTGATTGCATAGTGTTTAGGATTACAAATATTTTTTTAGCGTGGTAATCTTGTTCTTAATATAAATATACATCAGAATTATTCCAGCTGTATCGATAATTACGTCGCGAATCTTTCCTTCACGAGTAGGAACTAAAGTTTGATGAAATTCATCTAAAGCAGCATAAAGAATAGAGATAATAATGGAAAATAAATATTTATTATTGATGGTAAAATGTTGGCTATTAATTGAGTATAGGGCCCGAAAAAGGAGAAAATAGAGTATTGCGTACTCAACCATGTGGAGCATTTTAAAAATTAAAAAATCAAAAAGAAATTCTCCGGTTACGGAGGTTCGCAGCCTGGATGAGAGATAAAAAATAAATGTCATCCAGACAATCGGTGGCAACCAATATAGTATTGTGCGATAAAATTTACCCATAAATAAGATATTACAATATTTATGAATTTATTTTTGTTTTGTAAATAATTGAGATAATTGATAAAGCAGAAAAAGAAAAAGAGATAAAAGAAAGCGATGAAAGTAAAGCTCTTGTTTTTGACCCGATCTTTATTTGTTTTTGTGTGGTTATACCTAAAATATTGTTTTTTTCAAGCCTAGAGTTAGGATCTGTAAGGTTAGGGCTATTTTGAGAGCCAAAAAAATATCTTGTTGGCTTGCTGACAGTAATAGTTATTACTTTAAGAGTGGGAGAAACGATGGATGTTGGTGTTTTAATAGGAGTTAAAGATGAGACTGATGACGATTGAGAAGTGGTGGAAGATGTGGGGTTAAGACATGAATTATTAACCGTCTCTTTTGAAGGTTCTTGAAGACAGAATATGTCACTACTAAAACTTGTTCGACCTAAGGTTTTTCCCTTTTCCGAAGATTGATATTGAAAACTATCTAGTTCTTTTTGATTAAAATCCAATAATCTTACACTATCTCCATCGTTATTGAAAATAGAATTAGAAAGGTTAAAAACAGCATAACTTTTAGAATATATAGTGATTGAAAATTTTTTAGGAGTGCTTCCAGCACTTTCAACGTCATCAATGTACCAATTATCCATCGAAACAGCAAAACCATTGTCGTTATAGAGCTCAATCCATTCATTGACCTCACTTTCTGGGTAAGTCATGACCTCAGAAAGATAGATGTTAGCGTAAGATTGAAAAGTCAGCGATGGTAATGTTGTTTCTGAAATAGCTATCGTCGGAGTAAGTGTAGTGGTAGTTAAAAAAGAAGGAATAGGTAAAGAAGTCGGAGTGGGATTAATGCAAGTAGCGTCAGAATTTTTTTGACTCCCATCATTAGGCCCATCTTTTGTAGAGTTATTGATTACTTTCCAGCTGCCTAACCCATCAATCAATCTCGCTCCGAATTCACCAGGTTCAAGTTTCTTTAGGTCTATTTCATTCTTACCTTCACATTTTTTACCTGCTCCGTCGCCATAACTAACACAATCCACCGTATTGTTTTCATTTTTTAGAATTATTAAATCCCCATCATTATTTAGGGTATTATTCCAGTTGATAATGGTAAATCCTTTAGGTGTCAATAGGCAGGAAAAATTTTTTGTATTTGTTGATCCGTCATAAAGCGTGTATAAAAGAAGATTAATAGGTGCGTCAGAGTTATTATAAAGCTCAACCCAGTCTTCACTAGAAATAGCTGAGCTAAATTCGTTTATAACTACTTCGGCAAACGTTGTTTTGACAATATGAGGAATAAAACAAAATACAATAGCTAGAGTCAATAATTTTCTAAACATATATTCAAGTTATTGAGTACAAGATATGAAGTCAATGGATTATAGTCGACATATTTAATTAATTTCTGCTTTACAATGATTTTTTTAATATAAAGTTCAAACTTAAAAGATATTTAAACGATACATACCTGTACCTGCTAATTTTACCGTTATTTATTGAGAGATGGTTATTTATTAATATGAAAAAGGAATTTCCCTAATGTTTATATCAATAAAGTTTATGAAAATATTACCGACTAGCTTTGTATTTTTAATCTTCCTAAGTAGTGTTGTTAGACCACGTTTGTGATATAAAGCTAAAAATTCAATAGAAATTTTAACGCTGGTTTTATATACTATAGGTTATGGTAAACGAACATCCAAATGTATGGGAAGGATCTCCTATAAGAGAGCCTCTGTTTCCTCATTCAAGTGAAATTAATTATCTAAAAAGACGTGATTATAAAATGAGAGAAATTGCTGTGGCGATTATGGCTTTAGACCATCTACATCTTTCATTTGATTATCATTATACACTTACAGAAATTGGAACAAAGTATATTCCCCAAGACAGCGTTGAAGAGTTAAAATGCGCTATTTCTAGACTTCAGATTATATTAGGAAATAAATTATCTTATGTTATAAATACTGCTGGAACAGAAGAAAATATCTTAACCGATTTAGGCATGCCGATTATTGAAAGGAACGGAACGATTTATCGAGAAAGGCCAAAAGCAAATCCAAAAAAACTAGCCCAACGGGATCAATTTACCCAATTTGAACAAACTGGACTGAAGGTTGGTAAAAGAAGTAGAGAGTTAGGACTGGAAACAATAATTGTGAGCGACGATTATTTTTATGTAGATCTTCCATTTGATTCTTCAATCTCTGCAGATGAACTAGTTGCCCAAATTTTAACTAGAGAAGAAGCTCAAAATTTGGTTGTCTGGATTGACTTTAAAAGAAATCGAATTGGTTTTTATCCGAGATCATTCAAGGAACAAGGCAATATCAAATACTTAAATCTAAAAGGGATAGATCCAAAAAGTACAGCAATAATCCATTTTGGTGATGATTTCATAGATATTCCAACAGAAGGCGTAACAACATCAACAGGTGCATATATATTTGTTGTTCCAAATAATGCAGAGGCTATAGCAAAAAAGCATGCTTCATATCTCTCTGAAAAAAATTCGCCAGACATGGTTATAGATTTTCTTAATAGGTTGAGTTTTAATCTTAGCGTACTTAAATTAACGCAATATTTAAAAACGGGTATTGACAATATTGAGGTTAAAAGTGATCTTATTAGAATTTTTAAAGCTGCTGTCCGGAGAGCAACCGTACGTTTTAGGGTTGCTCCAACTTTGGAGATTACTTTCCAAGAATTAGAACGTATTTTCGGATTCACGTTAAAGGAATGGCATAGGCAAAAGATCATTAAAGCTATTGGATTAGATCCTGATCAAGATATAGATAGTCAGATTATGGTTATGGGTGGTATTAATCCAGAATCATTTGGAAAAACTTGGATGAGGGGTAATTTTGGCGACCATCCTCTTAGTGCTAAGGGTGTGACTTTTATGGCAAATAGGATAGAGGGAAATGCTGGCGAGATACCTAATCCTGTAATTTTTGATAGAAAAGAATATGAACAAGCGCTTTTGGAGAGTGCAGGTCTCACAATAAGATTAGCAGATTTGATTAGGAAAGAGTTTGGAAATGAATCAAACCTTGTTTTATTAAGCCTTTATCGAGGTGGAATTTATCCGGCTATAGGAATCCAATTTGCATACAGGCATGGTCATGGAATTGATTTACCTCATTATAGTATTGTTCCGAATAAACATAAAGAACCTATATCAATATTTTCTAGAGAAGATCCTCTACCAAATACAATTGCAGGCGAAACACTTGCTTATTTATTATCCAACCACCCAAAAGGAATATTTTTAATAGTAGACGGATGGGTAGGAAGCGGAGAGATTTTAAAAAGTCTTAAAAAATTCTTCAGCGAACTTAAAACTCGAAGAGGATTAAACTTCAAGTTACGCACTGCGACTTTATTAGATCCAATTGGCGTAAGTGACTTTACTGCAACAAGAGAAGATACTATGCTAGGTTGGAATCTATTACCCAAGAATGATGACACTCATGCCTTCCATCCTTCAAAGACAGGTGATGGACGTAGAATGCCCTTAATTTCACCTAATCCTGATGCATATTCTACAGCAAGATTAAGATTAGAGGCGTGGTTCGAAATGTTGTCAAAAGCATCTTCTAGCAATATTGATTTAAACGAACCTACACTTAGCTTAAATGAAAGTGGATATATAGAAAGAGCATTAAGCGCAATGGGTTTTTCGCCAGCACAGTTTGATAGAAGATTGTTCAAATTCGGAATAAATGAAGCATATATGAGGCTTCATAACGACGAAAGTGAAATTTGGAAATTTTTAGTCATAAATCCACAAGCAAAGGCAACACTTGGGATGAAAAAGTTACTTGAATTGGCAAGACTTAGGAGTGTTGAAATAACAGAAAGTAACTCATTACCATGTCAGGCGGCTCTTTCTATACAAAGACCATTTATAAATCTTTAATTTAAATATGAATAAAGAAGCAGGCTTATTTGACATTTTATCAGCTGCCGGAATACTGTCTCAGCTTCCAAGCAGAATGAAAGGTGGAGAACTTTATACTACAACGCTCGCTAATCATCCGGTGCTTAAGAGAGTGAGAGATCCATTTCAATTTGATGCTGAGGTTGAGGCATTAATTAAGTTAACTACAGCATGGAGTAGTCAGAGTTTACCTCCTTTTGCCCCACTTCTATGTTTTGATCCTTTAGATAGATCTCTGGTATTAAGACATGTTGACGGAATTCATTTAAAGCATTTTTATTACAGTGAAGGTGTTAAACTTGAAAATCAAGTACCAGTTGCCTTACGATTGATTGCTGCAGTTGAATTTATAAATTCTCAGGGAGTGGCTCATCTTGATTTACACGGAGAGAATATTTTAGTCAGTACGACAGGGAACGTGTTTTTGACAGACTTTGGTTTAAGTGCTATCGGTGAAGATATAAATATAGTAAGACAAAAAAAGACAAGAAGTAAGAAATATAGATATTGGAAACCGCCTGAAACAGTTACAGAGATGGAATTCAATGGTGCACTGGCCGATAGATATTCTTTAGCCAGTCAATTGATTTGTTTATTTTTCAATCCAGTATTTTTTGAGCTTAACCAAAGTATGACCCTCGGCGATCAAATAAGTTTATTACAGAAATTAAATCCTAATATACCAGATGAGGTAACAAATCTTTTAATCACCAATATGCGAAAAGATCCCGAAGAAAGAACGAATTTATTAGATAAACTTAAGGATACAATTCAGATTTTAATTAAAAACTAAAATAAACATCAAACTTCGCAATTTGAAATTAAATAAAATTAAATACTTAATTTAAACTATAAAGAATAAACATGTAGGTAGAAAGTGACAATATTAGAGTCTTTATGGACTAGTTTAACATAGGGTAGGGCACAGCCAACAGAGTAGCTGCCGCGGTAAAGTTCTCCGTCGGCCACGGCTAGAGCGTTATTTGACGCGCCGTTGATATCAAGACCGTTATGAAAACTATAAATTCTTCCTACCCAAGAATTTCTGACAGCCCAAGTGCTACCATATCCCTGTTCAAGCTCAATTGCAGGATTGAGCGGCCAATCCCAACTTCCGGTTGGATTGAATGGGTCTCCGTCTGAAGAACCACAGGCTGAACCTGAACAGTTACTGTAACCCACAGTTTTTAGATAGTTAAATGGATTTGTCACAGTGCCATTTTCCTGGACGATAAAGTGAAGGTGTCCCCCCGAGGAGTTGCAGGAAGAACCAGGAATTACTAAGGCGATATTTTCGCCTTTTCTCACCTCTTTTAATTTAGTTTCGGTACCTGCACCAGAGATGATTCCCTGAATAGCCGCATATTCTGCTCTTGCCTGTTCCAGTAAACGTTGATAGATCTTTTCGTCATTTTTAGTTACATTAAGCAGGTTTTGTTTTGCAGCTTTTTGATTGTTGAGATCTGCTTTTTGATTATTTAGCTGGGCTTCTAATTTGGCCAATTCTATGGTTTTTTCTTCTCTTAAATTTTTTTGTTCTTCGAAGTTGAGTTTAGTTTCCTGTACTTGAACAAGAAGCTTGTGATTATTTTCTTGAGTTGTTTTAAGGTATTTAACCCTGCTGATAAAGTCATTCGCGTTTTGACTATCAAAAAGAATATCAAAAAAAGATAAAGGTTTATTTTTATAGCTCTCAACCATCTTATTTAATAACAGTTTTGAAAGGTAATTAAGAGCGTTGTCAAGGCCTTTGATTCTGGAGGAGAGAATCTCTATCTCTCTTTGAGTGGAGACTATTTTTTCCTCAGTTTCCTGGATTTTTAAGGTAGTTAGATTGATTTGCAGAGTCATATACTGAATCTCAGAGGAAAGAGTGTCTCTTTGTCTGGTTAACGCATTAAGCTTCTGTTGATATTCTTCAATTCTTTTTGCCACATCACTGGCGCTTTGTTGAGCAAAAATACCCTGAGCAGAAAAGAGAATGAGGATAAAAATAAGTGAGAAGACCAGTTTTTTAGCCATATATTAATTATAATCAATCAGACAGCGCGAAGACAGACGGTTTTTTATTTTTTAAATCTTTAAATATTTTTGTGTAGCAAGCAGGGAGGATAAGACCGCGATACTTACACCAAAAAATAAAGAAAGGAAAAAAGATAACAATAAAAAAGCTATATTAAGGGGCCAAACGGTTATTTGAGTAATAAAGATCGAAAGCGTAAGATTAGTTATCCCGCTTAAATAAGAATCAAGGAACGGTTTGAGATAAAGCAAAAAGATCAAGATGATTAAGAAGGATCCGATAGACGCAGAAAGGCCAAATAAGGTCGCCTCAAGGATAAATGGCTTTTTAATATAATAGTTACTAGCTCCCAACAGGCGTAAGAGCTCTATTTCATCTTTCTTTAAAGCAATCTTAAAAAGAATAGTTGTGAAGAGCACTAAAATAGATAAAAAGAAAAGAAAGATGAAAAAAGTAATTGTTGTTTTACGCAAGATATTTGTTAAGGTAAGCAGGCGATCGAGAATGTCTTTTTGAAAATTAACCTCATCAACACCAGGCTGTTTTTTTAGAAAATCTGCAAGTTCTTGAAGAAAGACAGGCTTTTTAGCAAATATCTCCAAAGAAGCGGGCAAGATATCCGATGTCACCATCTCAAGAAGAAGGGGGTTGTCTTTATTTAAGTCTTTATAGATTTTATAGGCATCATCTTTAGAAATGTATTTAATTGATAAAACTTTTCCCGAATTCATCAGTCTGTCGCGTAACTTAATAATAGAGTTTTCGGATGTGTTGGTTTGGAAATAGACGATGACTTGTGGCCGGGTTTCTACATATCCTAGAAGGCCATATAAAAAACTCATCGAGATAAACATAATCGATGATAAAAAAAGTGTAAAAAACAAAATCAAAAAAGCGGCTAAAGATTGATAAGGAGCTCTTCGAATAGATATAACTATTTCTTTCATAATTCGTAACCTCCTTTTCTCTGATCTTTTATTAGTTTACCTTGTTTTAGGACTAAGACTCTTTTTTGCAAACTATTAACTACATCGGTATTGTGAGTTGCAAAAAGGACAGTTTTTTCCCCTTCTAATTTTTTAAAGATTTTCATGATTTCCCAGGTGGTTTTAGGATCTAGATTACCAGTGGGTTCGTCAGCTAAAATAATATCTCTGTCACCGACTATGGCTCTGGCTATAGCAACCCTTTGAATCTCTCCTGCTGAGAGTTGGATTGGAAATGCATTTTCTTTTTTAGCTAAATCTACGAGATTTAATCCATTTCTAACCTCTTTTTTGATTTGATCGTCAGACAATCCAATCACTTTTAGACTTAGTGCAACATTTTCATATACGTTTTTATCAAAAAGAATCTTAAAATCTTGGAAGATCATGCCGATTTTTCTTCTCAAAATCTCTACCTGACTGAATGATCTTGAGGCGATATCAAAGTCGTCAACTAATATTGAACCAGTGGTGGGAAGATATTCTCGTAAGAGAAGTTTAAGAATGGTAGTTTTTCCTGCACCTGAGGGACCCACGATAAAAACAAACTCCTCATCGTCTATTTCGAAAGAGAGTTCGTCAAGTGCAAGATTTCCCAAAGGGAATTTTTTTGTAACATTTTCAAATTTAATCATTGGAGTACTTCAACAAGACCAACATCCATTAACCACCCGGCTTTTTCAGCTTGGAATGTTTCACCCCAGACGCGAATTTTTTTATCAAGATATTGCGTTAAATCCACTGTGGTTGAAGTTAGATAGACGTTTTGAGATTCGCCTCCAGGGCGTTCAAGATGAAAGTTGCCTTCACCATCAACACCGCCTTCTTTTAATATGCCTTCAGCTTTGTCTTTAAAGGTTTTTTTGTCGGCAATTCCTGCTGTCTTTTCTACTTTTGTCTTAGACCTTTGGGTGATACTGATTGACGATTTTTTTGTCAAACTAAACATAAAGCCAACGATCAAACCAGCGACGACAGCCAAGGTCAAAAAAAAGAAAAATTTAGGAAATGTAAAGGCAGTTTGATTAGTTTTGGAGTCTAAATCGTGGATGATTTTTTCAGTGTTTATTGGCTCTTGCATAGAAAAAGCTTAGCAAGAAACTTAGCAAAAAACAACCTATTCACTTTTTTTTAAGTAGGCTTCGATGAATCCGTCAAGCTCGCCAGATAAGACCGACTCGACATTGGATTGTTCATAATCGGTGCGAAGATCTTTGATTAACTTATATGGGTGAAGCACATATGACCTGATTTGTTTTCCCCAAGATGCAATTTTTACTTTTTTAAATGACTCTATCTTATTATGTTTCTTTTCCTGTTCTAATTGCCAGAGTTTGGCTCGAAGGAGTTTTAGGGCATTTTCCCTGTTGGCGCCTTGATATCTCTCTTCTTGACTTGAGATCGTTATTCCGGTTGGTTTGTGTGTTAGTCGGACTGCTGTAGCAACTTTATTTACGTTTTGCCCGCCCTTACCGCCGCTTCTAAAAAATTGCCAAACGACATCTTCTTCCTTGAGGTGAATTTCTTTATCTTCAATAATCGGCAGTACCTCAACAAGGGCGAAGGACGTCTGTCTTAGTTTATCTGCGTTAAAGGGCGATTGTCTGACCAGGCGGTGGACTCCGGCTTCGGCTTTAAGATGCCCATAGGTAAAAGGTCCGTAGACATTCATGGTTGTACTTTTTATACCTGCTTCATCTCCAGGGACTCGTTCAAATTCCTCAAATCGCCAGCCTTTTTTTTCAAAGTAGCGCGTGTACATACGAAAAAGCATTTCCGTCCAGTCCATCGCCTCGGTTCCTCCCTGACCGGCATGAATTGAGAATATGGCGTCACCTTTGTCATAGGGACCTGATAAAAAGAGCAGCACTTCGTATTTATTAATTAATTTCTTGGCTTCTTTTAAATCTCCTTCCTCAAAAGTAAATTGCATCATCTCTACATCTTCGATTTCTTTTTTTAGTTCGTTTATCTTTTTCATAACTTCGCTAGCTTTTTTATTATCTTGCCAGAAAGTCGATTCGTAAGTATTTTTCTCCAATAACGATAGTTCTTCCTTTTTTGCAGGTAGGTTAGCTTTTGAAACAATACTATCCAATTTTTTCTTTAATTCTTCTTTTTCCATTGTTTTGATATTATACTAGAAGGTAGTTTTCGTTATTAAATTTATGAAATTAAATTTATTTAGATACGGATTATCATACCAACCACATGTCAACCGCTTCGGTTGACCATTTGGTTTTATGAATGGATTATTTAAAGTCAGAACCGATAATTAATATTATGTCTGCTGCTTCGTCTTCATCTAAAGTAGATTCTTTAAAAGAAGTTAAGTTTTCTTTTAAATCGTTTTTTACGGTTGAAGTGACCGACGCTTTTGATTTTTTAACTTGAATCTCCGTTTGCTGATAATCAAAGCTATCTGCATTACCAGTCAAAATTTCTTGGTAACCTTTTTCTTTTAAAAGATCCTTTACTTCACTTGCCTTTCCCTTTATTCCCGAACCATTGAGCACTTTTATTTTAAGCTGGCTTTTATTAACTTTTGGGAGAGGAGTAGAAGTTAACTTAGGCGTGGGTTTTGTTGGCATTACTGTAGGCGTAGGTTTTACTCTGGTTTGAAGGAAAGCAAAATTAAAATCAAATTTGTATTGCGATACTAGCATAAATAAAATGAAAGATCCAATAAAAGAACCTAAAAAAATTATCAACTCTTTTTTTATAAAATTAACTTTGGGCAAAGTAAAAAATCTGCCACCCCTTCTTTTAGCATTATTTAAGAGCGAGAAGTTTTTATGTTGTTCGTGAAAAATAAAGCCACCAACACAGGCTTCATAAGAGAGTACAGAAAATGGCTTATTGGACGAACTTATAAGCAACTTCAGATATTCCTGATAAAATTCCGGAATTATACGCTTTAGAGGATTAGTCCAAACGCCAATTTCTTTAGTGAAGGTATCCTGTCTTACTTTTTCAGATTGGGTACCTGCCAAGATTAGGCGGTTTAATTTTACCCCTTTTTGCTCCAATTCAAGAGTTTTTTGTTTTAAAGCCTCTTCAACCTTTTTATCATCCAGCTGGACCATCCATTTTTCAGAAGACGTTTGACCATATGAATCGTAAAGAATTCCAGTTAACTTATTTTCGTCATAAGTAACATAGAGGATATTTTCTTTTTTGTCTTTTCTTAGGGTTTTTTGGAATAATTTAAAATAGGTTACAGTCTCTGGTAAGATTACACGCAACTTTAGTTCAATCAGTTGAAGAGCTTCCTTATATTTAGTTAAAGACGTGTTTTCTATGGCAAAAAAATGAATATATTTTCCCGACGTTCCTTCTTCGAGAAAATAGTCATATGAATATTCGTCCAAGTTAATAGGCAGATTTGATCTGGCCTTATCTTTAACAAAGGAGGAAATAGCTGAAGTGGCAATATCCGATGGGACTTGGATACGCAAAAACGAGTAACTTTCTTGAGGTAAGATTAAAAGAGTGTCTCTATCTTTTATTTCGCGCTCTGAAAGAGATTGAAGAGCTTCCTTTACTGCCGATGCTACAAAATCAATGTTTACGATTTTACCCTGTTCAAGTAAATTAGATGACTGGTAAGTTTTTGAGAAGACTAGCGTTTCATATTGACCCAGTATAGATTTTTTAAGATGTAAGGCTTTAATACGATTCTTATCAATAAACAAATACAGCATATTTATGTAAATTATAGAGTACTTTTATGAAAAAAAACAAGGCTTTCTAGTGGTAGAATATAACCGATGAATAACACAATAGAAGAAATTAAAAATAAGCTAGACATAGTAACTTTCATAAATTCCTTTATTCCTATTAAAAAGTTTGGGAGGAATTATAAGGGCTTATGTCCATTTCATCAAGAGCGTACACCCTCCTTTGTGGTCTCACCTGAACGGCAGATATGGCATTGTTTCGGAGCATGTCAGGAAGGAGGAGATCTGATTAGATTTTTGATGAAATGGGAAAATATTACCTTTATTGAAGCTCTGAGGGAATTAGCAGATAAGGCAGGAGTGAAATTAACTAAAGTGAGTTTTGAAGACAAGCTTTGGAAAAAGAAGGAAAGGATGATAGGTATAAATTTGCTTGCCTCAGAATTTTTTGAATTCGTTCTCCATAAAACACAAATTGGAGAAAAAGCCCGTGATTATTTGAAGAAGCGGTCACTAGAAACAAAATTTATAAAAAAATTTCAACTTGGATATGCGCCTTTGTCTTGGGATTCACTACTTAAGTTCTTTAAAAAGAAAAAATATGAAGAATCTGAATTATTAGATAGTGGCCTGTTGGTAAAAAGTGTTAGAGGAGGCTTGTATGATCGTTTCAGAGGACGATTGATGTTCCCAATAAAAAATGCAAGAAGTAACATCATTGGTTTTTCAGGTAGGATTCTGGATGAGAATGTAAAAGAAGCTAAGTATATTAATACTCCAGAGACTCTTTTATATCACAAGAGAGAATCTCTTTTTGGTATTAATCTCGCAAAGGAAGCAGTAAAAAAAGAAAATAATATTTTTTTAGTTGAGGGTGAATTTGATGTAATTTCCCCCCACAAATTAGGAATTGAAAATATCGTGGCAATCAAAGGTTCTGCTCTTACCAGAGAGCAGCTGATGCTTTTAAAAAAGTTCACCAATAAAATTACTTTAGCTTTTGATAGCGATACAGCGGGTGAGGAAGCAATGAAGAAAGGTGTAGAAGAAGCAGAAAATTTTGAGTTCGATGTAAATATTGTTAATCTAGATTTCGCCAAAGATCCAGATGAGGCAATTCATAGAGATCCAATCAAATTTAAAAAAGCAATGGAAAATTCAGTTCCTTTTTATGATTTTCTTATTGAAATTGCCCAAAATAAAAATCCCAAAAACGACCCTTATAGTAAAAAACATATTGCTGAAGAGGTGATTGTTTTTATAGAAAAAATCAAGAATCCGATTGTGCAATCTCACTACATCAAAAAAATTGCTGCAATTTTAGATGTTTCTGAAGCAAGTATCCAAGTTTTGATGAGTAAGTTAAAAAGAAAAAGACTGCAAAGATTTACTTTACCCAGCCAAAAAAAGACGGTAACAGAGATGATGAGAGAGATTATCATCCAGAAATATCTTTTAAGTCTAATTTTTCAAAGTCAAGACCCTTACCGATTAGCTGAAGAGATCTTTAAAACTTTTACTATCGAGGATCTATCGGTTCCAGCCTTTAAAAAAATTTGTAATTTGTTTCTAAAATATAAAGAGAAACAAGAGCGTTTTTATCTCAACCGTTTTATAGAAACACTCCCAAGCGAACTGAAATCGGTATTTGATGAGTTATTCCTTTTTGCCTCGACTGAAATTGAAGCAAAAAATGAAAAAATTGAAAAGTTAATCTACGAGGCTAAGCGTTTTAGTCTTAAACGTAGAATATCACAACTATTATCTTCCGAAAGCTCTGATGATAACGAAATGAAAGAAAGCTTAAGACGAACAAATCAAGAGTTAACTCTTGTGGAAAAAAAGATTATAGCGTTATAGAATAAGCTATGAAGTGATATGACAAAGCATAAATTACCTAAAACACTAAATGAACTTTTAAGACAAGGCGAGAGTGACGGTTTTTTAGTTCAGGATGACATTCTTCTTGTCTATCCTGAACCAGAGAAACATATAAATGAAATAGATATGTTTTTCGACCACGCACTTGAAAGCGGAATTGATATTTTTGAAACAATTTCAACCAGAGATGAAGAGGATGCTAAAAAAACCGCTGAAGAACTGGAGAAAGAACTGGAGCAGTTAGTGGTCCTAAAACATGGAGAGTCACTTGATCCAATTAAGATGTATTTGAAAGAGATAGGCAAAACCCCGCTTTTGACGTTTGAGGAGGAAATAGCCTTAGCAAAAAGGTACGAAAAAAATGATCTTAAAGCCAAAGAAAAACTGATCAAGGCAAATCTAAGACTTGTTGTTTCTATTGCAAAAAAATACTTAGGCAGACGTCTTTCATTTTTAGATCTTATTCAGGAGGGTAACAGAGGATTAATCCGTGGTGTAGAAAAATACGATTGGCGGCGGGGATTTAAATTTTCGACATATGCAACTTGGTGGATCAGGCAGGCTATAACTAGAGCCATAGCCGACCAATCGCGTACCATTAGGATTCCAGTGCATATGGTCGATCATATAAACCGCTACTATAAAGCACAGCGTAGATTAACACAGAAGATGGGCCGTGAGCCAACAGTAAGAGAAGTTGCGAAAGAGATGATGATGTCAGTTGACGAGGTAGAAAACCTAATGAGGATTTCACAACAGCCTAAATCATTATCTACTCCAGTTGGAGACGATAGAGAAGCAACTCTTGAGCAGTTTGTAGCAGATCAAAATCAACCAACCCTCTATGATAAAGTATCTAAGGAACTTCTTAAAGATGCCCTGGGAAAAGTATTAGAAACCCTATCTCCTCGTGAACGAAAAGTTTTGATCATGCGGTTTGGCTTAGAAAACAGTAAGCCAAAAACATTAGAAGAGGTAGGAAGAGAATTCAAAGTTACACGAGAACGTATTCGTCAAATAGAAGCTAAAGCTATTCGAAAATTAAAACATCCTACACGAGCACGTAAACTAAAAGACTTTCTCGAATAAAGTATATTATAATCCACATAATCATTAAAATAATACTCAGCGCTTTGATGGTGCAATTGAATTATTTTGTAGATTATAGTCCATCGACAATCAATACTATATTAATTATCTTAACTTTAACATGGGGCGCGGAAATTTCTTCTATCAGAGATTAGGAAAGGGAATTATAAATAGCAGAAAGAAAAGAAAACTTTCTCAAGAACAGTTAGCCTTATTATCCGATATCGACAGGACATATTTAGCCCGAATCGAGGAAGGTAAAGCTAATCCAACAATCAAGGTTTTGAATAAATTATCCCGAGTTTTAAAGACGCGTGTTTCCTTTTTACTTAAAGGCGTATAAAGCCTTATTGATTTATTTAAAAAAAGAGAGTAAATTTTTAAAATGAGGTCAAAAGTCACTCCAATCCAGCGATCGCTTAATCTTTGGGCGGTCATTCTTATTATCTGGGCTATTTATAGGGCAAAGTTTAGATTTCCGGAGTGGATCGATGAATTTATTGCCAAACCCGCCGTTTTTATATTCCCAGTCTATTATTACATTAAAAAAATTGAGAAAAAACCTTTTTTCTCTTCAATCGGTCTTAAGTTCAAATTTTCGTTTTTAGATTTTTTAATAGTTATTATAGTTGGAGGGATTTTTACATTAAGCGCTGTGATGGCTAATATAGTTAAATTTAAAGAGTTTATATTTTTAAAACAGCCATTTAGTTTAGAAAATCTCGCTTTTATTGCTGTCTTAGCTTTAGCTACTGGGATTTCAGAAGAAATACTGTCGCGGGGTTTTATACTTAAACGTCTTTATGAAGAATCAAAAAATATCTACACATCATCTTTTTTTGCGAGTATATTATTTTTCTTTCTTCATGTTCCTATTCTATTTACCAATGTGAAACTTACAGGTAACACCCTTTTAATGGTTTTGACGACCGATATGATATTGAGTTTAGTCAATTCTTTTGCTTTTTTAGAAAGAAGAAATCTAATCGTTCCAATTCTAATTCATACTTTTTATAATCTTTCAATAATTTTATTCATCTGAGCGTGGGACATAATTCCCACGTTCATCCTGAGCGAGCGTAGCGAGTCGAAAGATCTCATTAGTTTACCTCATATATCCAGAAAATTTCTTCTGTGCCGACTTTAATTTTTTTTATCTTGTTTAGTACCTCTTGGCTGGTATCATTAAAACCTTCCGGATACCCTATAAATACAGATCTTCTTAATTTCGGATCGAATTTAAAGTTAAATTCGAATTTGTCAAATTTTCCAATCTGTCCGAATCCGTACTCGTCAGGTGCAGATATTTTTGCTTGTTTTTGATAGCCGGTAGGATCAAAAGGCCAGAAATAAAGAAAGAATATATAGGGTTGTCCGTGTCTATCCGTAATATAAAATTTGTCATATTTGTCGTAGTTTTGCTTTACATAGTCGACAAGTTCTTTGTAACCACACTGCCAGGATCTTATCGTCATAGCTCTTTTTGGATAATGGTTGAAGTACAGATCCCAAACATTTAATTTAAAAAAAGCAAATATTAGAAATAAGAATAGCAACAATGATTTTTGGAGTTTCCAATGGGAAGATAATAGATATATATGAAATATTCCGTAGGCAATAATCAGAAGAATTGGAAATAAAATTATATATGTCCTGATAAGAGAAGCGTCTTGCCAGGTTAGAGCGTTGTTGATTGGAGAAATAAAAAAAATAAATAAAAGTAGAAGGCGAAATTTTTCCTTATTTTTAAATAGATAATATAATCCAATAAAAAAGAATATATATTCTAGAGGTGTTATTAGTCCTAAATTAGAAAAACCAAATCTCCAGTTACTGTCCCCAGAAACCGCCAAAAATTCAGGCGAGAGTTGAAGGATATACCTTTTAAATATTTCTTGGGCAGATTCTACTAATTTATTGTGAAGCAATCGATTTGGATGTTCAGCAAGGTATTCGGTAAGACGGAGTTGAAATCCCGAGCTTTTGAAAAAGGCTAAGTTTTGGATTCTGTTTAGGCTATATCGAATATCCGGATAGATTGCAATAATTCCAATAATTCCCAAAAAAGCAAGGTAACCGAAATACTTTTTTACTGACTTACCCGAATCTTTTTTCCAGAGAAGAACGACTTCATATAAAATAATGAAAAACAGATAGACTCTTCCATTTTGATATGAGTACGAAGATCCCAATAAACTCAAATTTGCAAATAAAAAATAGTATATTGAGTTAGTTTTTATATATTTAACCAAGAATAAAAGCATAAGTAGGATAAAAAAAGCACTTAGAACTCCTTCATGTGCATGTCTGGATAAGATATATATACCAGGACTTAAAGAAGTTAAAAAAGATGAAAGGAGGGCAATTTTCTCATTATTAAATAGTTCTTTTGTAATAAAGAATATGAGAGGAATGAAACTGATGCCGATTACAATATTTAACGCCCTGGTTGAGAAATCATTTAGCCCAAACAAGGCCACAAACGGGACCGATAGATAAGTATACAAAGGTAGCTTATAGTCTTCAAAAGACTTAAATCGAAGCGGTAAAAATGCTCCATACTCATCTTTTCCTGTCTTTAAGATAGAATAGGCATTGTAGCCAAAAGCTGCTTCATCAGCGTTGATACAGGGCGGAATTTGATTAATCCTATAAAAATGTAAAAAAACAGAAATCAGAGTGAATATGGCCAAAAGTGTAGCAATAATTTTTTTATTCATAGGGAGAAAGAAGCTAAAATTTTTTTATCTCTCTCTTTTCTATCTTTGTTAGTTAGTTTGCGTCTCGTGATTATTGCCGGTAAATCCTTTACAGCCTGGAAAAATCCTCTCAGAAAATTTGACTGTCTTTTTACTATAGAATAATACAGCAAATTATAAAAAAGAAGCAAAAAATGCTTTAGTAACAAGTTAAGGTCGCTAATATTTTTCCAGACAAAAATAAATTGATTTCTAAAAGCAATGGTTTGAATAAATTTCCTAGAAAAATATTTTCCAATTGTTGATTCATGGTGATGTTCTACAAGAATTTTGGGATCGAATAAGATTTTAAAACCTTTTATCCAAGCCTGATAGGAAAGATCAATGTCTTCCCAGTAGAAAGGAGCATAGATCGGGTCGAAACCTCCAAGCTGCAAAAATTTGTTTTTATCAATTAAGCAAGCACCACCTTCTGCCCAAGCAGAATAGCCGAATTTCAAATTCTTAGCTTTTGCGTGAAATATCAGTCCCCTTTTCCAATAAAGTATGTTTTTTCCAACGATAGAGTTATCTTTTTCCTTTTGGGCAAAACTCACCGCGAATAGCAATGGATATTTTTCAAAAAGATAAGTGGCCTTTTTGAAACTGTCATCAAGAAGTAATACATCGTCATTTATTAACATTACATATTTTTTTGTTGCCATTCTCACTCCTTTATTTATACTTTGAGCGAAACCAAGATTGCTGTTGTTTTCTAATAGTCTTATATTTTTAAATTCTTTTAGATCGTTTTTTAGGCTTTCTTTAGGATTGTCATTTACAATTATTACTTCACATCCACTGAAAAATTTTATATTCATTCGAGTATTGCTTAAAAATTGTTTATTCATATAGGTCGGAATGATGATTGAGATCATAAAATTATCTCCTTTACTCTTTTCTTAAATACTTTATAACTAAAATTATCCAGCACAAACTGTTTGGCGCGTCTTTTAATTTGAGTTTGGAGAGTTGTATTTGAGAGAATAGAGGATAGTTTAGCCATAAGTTCTTCTTGAGAATTAAAAAGGAATCCAGTGCTACCATCGCTCACTATCTCTTTCAAACCTCCGGCGTTGTAGCAAAATGTCAGGCAGCCACTTGCCATAGCCTCAAGTGGGGCAATTCCTAGATGTTCGACTTGTTCTGGATTTTTATTTTCGTCAACGCCAAACCCTGTCATATGTACATAGATTAAAGATTTACGATAAAGATTTAATAATTCAGTATAGGTAACATTTGTTTTAAGTATCACTCCAGAATTACTTTCAATCGTAGACTTAAGTTTGTAAAAGTATGCTTTATCCTCTTGTTTTAGTCCACCGGCAATAATTAGTCTAAAGTTTTTGAACTTATGATTAACTTGTTTTAATTTGTTGAACAAATCTATAAGGATAGATTGTTTTTTTGAATGAAGTTGGTTATAAAATCTTCCAACACTCAAAATGATATTTTCTTTGATTAAATCCTTTAAATCTATATCGATAAAATCATGATTTAGGTAAGGATATATAACTTCAGATTCGATACCCCATTTTTTTAACCAACTCTGAGTATAGTAAGAATTTGAGATAAAGCGAAAGTTAGCTGTTTTTAATTTATTAAAGAGAGATCTTTGATAAAGATTTATATTTGGAACCATACAAAAGACAAAATTTTTCTTAGCCGATGAAAAAAAATAACTTCCGTCTGTTACGTAAAAGAAAATATCAAAATTTTTAAGTATTTTTAACACATTGTCATTTCGAACAAAGTGAGAAATCCAGCGACCAAAGGGAGCGTAAAAGCGCTTCGCTAGATTTCTCGGTCGCTTCGCTTCCTCGAAATGACTAGTAGGCGTGAAGAAATCGGGTAAAAACTTTAATTTATTAATATATTGAAGTCGGAAACGATTTTCTATTTGATTTTGCAGGTTTTTGTTCCAAAAAATATTTATTTCAAATCCTTCATCTTCTAAAGCTTTTAAAATTGAAAGAAGGTGTTTTTCGCCACCACCAAGAGTATCAAGATAAGGGTCGTATAGAGCGACTTTTTTCATATAGATAAATATATGTTATTGTTTTGGAGAAAGCTTGATAGATAGATTCAATTATACCAAGTTCGCCATCTATAAATCCTAAATTCTTAATAAGCCTTCTATTTAATTCTCCCAAAAATTTTCTAAAAAAAGTCATAGTTGAAACATTTTTATGAAACTTAAGAAGTAAATCTGACTCAATGTCTTCAAAAATGATTGTTTTTTTAACCATTGATTCCAAATCACCGTGGAAATAGTGAATAAGTGGATTTTTTAAATATCCCGTTTTTCCAGTGAAAAGAGGAGTAGAGTGGATTTCCTTTGGCCAGGATTTAAAACAATTTTTATTGATTAATCGTATTTGATAATCAGGCCACCATCCTCCGTATTTCAACCACTTAATTTTACCAAAGATATTCTTTCGAGGAATTTTAAATGCAGTGATATTAGATACTGGATACTGGATATTGGATTTTTTTTGACTATTATCTAATATCGAATATCTAATTTCCTGACTTAGTTCTGGCGTTACTCTCTCATCAGCGTCTAGTATCAAGACCCATTCAGTCTCAGCTTTTCTAATTCCAAATTCTCTGGTGGGTTCAACATATCTTGTAAAAGTAAAACTATAAACAATCACCCCCATTTTTTTAGCCAGAGAAACTGTTTGATCAGTGCTTTTCATATCAACGAGAACTATCTCTGAAGTCAATGATTTAAGAGATTCAATGCAAGCTTGAATATTTTTTTCTTCATTATGAGTGTAGATGATTACTGTTAATTTTTGCTTATTCATATTTTTTTAATCTTATACAAAATTATATCTCCGATTTTGTATTTTTGTCTTTTATTAAAATATTGTTTACCAAATTGATCTATCTCCCAACTATTCAACTTTGTAATATCTAGGTCGTTAAGTTCAGAAAAAATTAGGAGTATACCCGATGTATTGTATTCAAATTCAGATTTAGGTAAAAATTTATTTTTAACAAAAAAGAAACGATACTCATGACCGATGGGTACATATATTTTATATTCTTTTGAGTACTGGATTATATTAAAAGAATCGTTTTTTTGTACTATTTTATTATCAATAATAAAGTTTACTGCTTTTTCATACTTTTCCGATTTTCTTGGAGAGGTATTGTAGATAGTTTTAGGAAAAGAAGATAATTCAAGAAGTAAGACAACTACAAGTAACCATTTATTTTTAGTATTGAGTAGAGTAATAATTGCGATAAAGACAATAAAAAGAGAAAAGGGAAATAAATAATGTTGTCCAAACTGATAGCGTAGGATTAAAGAATAAATTAGGAATAAAACCAAGATTGACATTATAAAAAACTTCAATCTTGTTTCTTTGAGTCTTGGCCAAAGAAGAATAAATAAAGAAAAATAAATTAAAATATTAACGCCTGTCTGTGAAGAAAGATGTTTACCCACAAAGAAGATATTTTTTAAAAAGTTTTTATTTCCGGATACTGCATAGGGAATGTTTTTATTTTCAATAAAACTTTGATATGAGCCGATGATGAATGTATTTTTTAACATAATGAAATTGTGTCTAAATTCAAAAGCTATAAGCGGTAACAAAGCAACTAAAACTCCAAGGGCTAAATAAATTAAACGGTATCGATTGTGGTTAAATTTAAGAAAATATAAGAAAGCAATAATAAGTATAGGCAAGTTGACTAAATGAATAGTAATGATTGCTCCCCCCCAAATACCTAGAAGAAATAAACCAATACTTTTGAAATTTTGAAAATAAAGTAAAGTAAGGAAAATCAAAAGAAGGGGTAAATAGGTTGATCCATTCCAGGGACTTCGGGAAAAAATAAGATAAATTGGTATAAATGTAAGAACGAGTACAGCTAATATTGCTGAAATTAAGTCAAATTTTTTACTTGCATAAATGAAGTAAACAAGTAACGCAGCAATAAAAATTAGAAGGTTAAAAATAAGTAGAGAGTCAATATTTAATTTGGTTAAATAAAAAATTGGTACGAACAAATAGTAATAATAGGGACCTGAATAAATTCCACCAAAACTAAATTTTGGACCAATTAAAGTCAATTTGCCTCGAATAATTGTCAGCATATCATAAATATCTCGGGCAAAATCAGGATGAAAATTAAAAGAAGAGAACAATTTATAAGAATAGATTAAAGATATTGATAAAAAAATTAAGATAGGAAATATATATTTTTTCAATTGAGTTCGAAAAGGACAACTTCAATATCATCAATCACAGTTTCCTTGGCTGTTTTTGCCAGTCTAGGTATATTTTTATTTAACCACTGCGCGCGTCTTTCTTTATTATCGTCGGGTTCAATGATAAACCAACATTTCTCATTAACCCAATCTGATTGGGGGGTTGGGATATTTTTAGAAAGTTTTTCATAAAGAAATAAATAATTATACGTATATGGAATAACTGGCGGTGTATAAACTTTCACACAATAGTTACTCTTTTTGTTTTCGTTTGAATGAATAAAGTAAATTATTTGAGAAAGTTGCTTGAGAGTTCCAAACGAATTAGGTTTAACTTTAAAATCCTTTAATATACTATTTAGGCTTATAATAAGCAAAATTATAAGTAGATTAATTTTTGCAAAATTAAAAAGAAAGAGATTAATCTTTATATCTATAGTTAAAGCTAAAGCCAATATTAAAAGGATTAGATATTGAATTCCTTCATAATAATTTTCCCAAAAAAAATCTGTTCTACTTAGGGATGAAAGAAAAAAAAGTAATGCCGACAACAAAATAAAGAAATGAATAGATTGATAATATTTTTTGATTCTAAATTCAGAGAAAAAGTAAATAAGTAGAATAAAAAAAATGAGGAAAACCTTTAAGGCCGTATCATTTAAAAACAAACTATTAAAATATCCATAAAAAAGATTGACCCGTTCTTGCAGTATTTGGCCAAAAGAACGAGAGATTTGAGTATTCAAACTCGTTAGGTAAATGAAAAAATTTCTTGTCTGCATGAAATTATTTTTTAATTCAAAAAGAAGGCGAGGAATAAATGGAATTATCAACCCAATTAAAGCAAACAAAAAATTCTTTTTTTGAAAATATATGCTTCTTAATTTTTTCAAAAAAATGATAAATAAAAGATAAGAAGGAATTAAAAAAAGACCGAAGGCGAGCTCAAATTCTGTTATAAATCCAACTAGTAGACCGGAAATCAGTAAAAAAAGTTTAAATTTATTAACCTTATCTTCAATTAATAAAAAATTTACAAGTAAAAAAGCTAAAAAAAAGGGAAGTACAAAAATATTGTTGCCGATGAAAGTCGAAGTAAAAATAAAATACGGCGAGGTAGAAACAATAACAGAAATTATCAAAGCGACAAGGGGGCCAAAAAATTTTTTAAGAAAATAAGCAAAAAAAAGAAAAGATAAAAGTTGAATAAAAAAGTTAAAATAATAAAATCCTATTGGAGAGGCCTTAAATATAATAAAGGGGATAAGAAGCAGGTAATAATACCAAGCTCCATGAAAGAGACCTTGAATTCCGGTGGTTGGGCCGATAAAGGTGATGTTTTTATCGAGGATTATTTCAGCGGCCTTGAGAAAATCCCTGCCTTGGTCATAAGTGTAGCCAACTGTTTGAAAATAAAGAGGTTTTAATCTAAAATAACAGAAAAGAAAAATGACAAAAGTGAAAAGAGTGGCTCCAATTATCTTTTTGAGCATATTATTTGCATATATCTTCTTTTATCGGTTAGATTATAACACACTCGAAAGCTTCGATGAGGCTTGGTACGCGTCGATTGCTAGAGAAATTGCAAAAACCGGTGATTTCATGAATTTGGTTTGGAACGGTAAGCCATATTATGACCATCCTCCTATGGGATTCTGGCTGATGGCTATTTCTTATAAACTTTTTGGAGTAAATGAATTCGCCACGCGTTTTCCGTCAGCAATTTTGGGTTTGTTTTCGATTTATTTAGTTTATAAAATTGGCAGTGAACTCCTGGGAAAGAAAACGTTAGGATTTGCATCCAGTTTAATACTTGGTACGTCGGTTTGGTATGTAATACGCGTAAGATCGGGTAATCTTGAATCGGCTTTCATGTTTTTTTATCTTTTGACTCTTTTTCTATCCTTAAAAGCGAAAAAAAATTTTAACTTCTTTCCCTTAACATTATTAATTTTTGGTGCCCTGATATTAACAAAAACATTAATTGGTTTTTCGGCAGGATTTTTTATTTTGTTTTTTAATATCAGGGAGATACTGAATATTAAGAAAAATTTTGTACTAATTTTTATAGGGTTTTTTTTATTTACCTTATTAGTAGTACCTTGGTACCGTTTACATCTAGAGAAATATCCTGATTTTTATCAGTATCATTTTATTCATAAAGGCGCAAGAGATAAAACTTTAAATTCCTATTTTCAACTTAAATTAGAGCAACCCTTGTTTTATATTCATATGGGTATGAGAAAGTGGTATAGGTTGTGGCAGATTAGTTTGCCTCTTGTAATTTTTAATTGCTTACTCATTTTTTTTAAAAAAAAGAAAAAACAGGCAAGAGAATTACTTAAAATTAATATCTTTCTAATTCTTTGGAATTTTATTATCCTTTACCCTTTTCTTACTTCAGAACAAACAGAGCTTTGGCACTTAATTCCCACCTACTTACCTATGGCTTTTTTAATTCCCCAAGGTTTCTACTATTCGGGTCAGACTTTTTTTGACTTGATTTTTAAAAAAACTAAATATGAATTTATCTTTAACATATTTTTTTTACTAGGAGTAATATATTTAGCCGGTGTTCAAATCTTTAATTTTCGGAAAGAAGTATTTCCCCAATCAAAATATGAAACAGATCAAGTCGATATCGTCAGGAAAGTATTAAAATACAATAAAAAGATCTTCTTAGATATAGATTATTTACCTGTTGCGGTTTTTTATTCTGGGAGAAAAATAGAGACATTGATATATGAAGCAAGCGGAGAGGCAACATTTGCAAGATTATTCGAGACGGATGGCGGAAATGTGGTAGGAATAACAAAAAATTGGGTAATAGAAGATTTAGAAAAAAAGAAATTCCCTTTTAAACTATTAGAAAAAAATAATACCTATTCGATAATCTCAAAACTATAAGCAAAGCTTGAAGTTTTTTCAAAACTATAAGCAGGAATTTCGCACCTTTTGTCATCCTGAATCCGTTCGCTATCGCTCAGGACTATAGCTCGTTTCAGGATCTGATCCCGATTAAATCGGGATAAATTCAACATGACAGTCTAAGTTATATGATAGCACTTTATTACTTTCTTCTTTTTATCTTGAGTATCTATTCGTATGCACTTGTTGACCCAAACCTAACTTTAGTTTCGTCTGATTGGTGGGCGATATTCAGACTAAAGATGGTTGAATTGGGATATTATAGAAGAGATATATCCTGGCTAATTTATTTAGTGATAATCATACTTCTTTTTGTATTTAATTACTTCTTTATTCAAAAATATAAACATTTAAGCGTAATTAAAATAGCAATTTTTACAGGTTTGATTCTGCTTTTTTCTTATCCATTCCTCTCGCATGATTTTTTTAACTATATGTTTGATGCCAAGATCGCAACTTTTTACCATCAAAATCCTTATTTTTATAAAGCGCTTGATTTTCCGTCAGATCCTTGGCTTCGTTTTCTGCAATGGACTCATAGAACTTACCCTTATGGTCCCGTATTTCTTTTAATAACTCTCGCCCCGTCTTTTTTGAGTTTGGGAAAATTTATTTTAAGCTTTTTGTTTTTTAAATTAACTTTTGTATTTTTTTATTTTCTGGCGGTTTTTTATTTAAATAAAATTAATAAAAAGTATGCAATAGCTTTAGCTACCAATCCTTTAGTTATTGTTGAAGGGTTAGTTAATTCTCATAATGATTTTATTGCGGTTTCCTTAGGTATCGTCGGAGTTTATTTTCTCCTAAGGAGTAGAAGTAAGATATTCAGATTGTTTTTTTTACTATCGGCCGGTATAAAATACATTTCTTTTCCATTGATATTTTTAACTCGAAATAATAAAAAATGGAATAAAATTATTTTCGCCTGGTTATTTAGTGTGCTAATCTATTTATCATTTAAATCAGAAATTCAACCTTGGTATTTTCTCAATTTATTTATATTTTTACCCTTATTTATCCAATCGATTAATCGATTGGACTTATTTTTCTTCGGACTTTTGGTATCTTATTACCCGTATATTAGATTGGGTGGTTGGGATAAAGCTGAAAAAATTTCACTCAAACATTGGATAATAGCTATTGCCCTGATCCTTAATGTAGTCTATTTATTAATCCTCAGGATAAAAAAAAGTGAAAAGAAAAACGTTGCCTGAAATTATTTTATTCTTAATCATTTTTTTAATTTTTTTTATTAATACAACTTATGTTACTTATCCTGATGAGTTTGTAAATCTTTTAGCGGGTAAATTTATCAATTCAGGAAAAATCCCCTACAAAGAATTTTTTGACCACCATCTGCCTTTTGCCTGGTATTTTGCAGCGGTTCTTTTAAAATTTTCATCTGGATCTTACCTATTATTTAGATATTTATGGTCGGTTTTTTCATTTATTGTTCTTTTATCGACTGGTTTGTGGATTCGGAAATATTATAGAAGTATTTACTTGTATTATCTAATATTTTTTGCTTTTTATCCGCTCGTATCTGTCTACTTTTGGTTGCATTTATTTTTGGCTGATAGCTTGGCGACACTTTTTTTTGTTTTAGTTTTTTGGATTTTAATTTGTCAGACTTTTGATAAAAAAATAAGTTTTAGAATAATCTTAATTTGTTCACTTTTGACTTTCTTATTAATCTTTTCATCACTTACTTATCTTTATTTGGGTTTAGCTCTTTACCTTTGGCAGTTTTATCTTGTAGGTTTTCGTAGTAAAAGGTTTTTAATCCTTTTCGTCATAATTATTTTGCCATATTTTTTATATCTGATTTATCTCTTATTTTATAAATCATTAGATGATTTTTACTTAGCAAATATAGAATATAATACCTCGCTTTACATTGATATACCAAACTACGTTAGAGGAAGGTTTTTTAATCCGCTAAAATTCGGATTTACTTTGATTTTTAATTTCTGGGAAGGATTTTTACCACGCTTAGCCACAGTAAAAGATTTAAGTCTTTATTTGCCGATCTCGACAGTTACAGTTTTGGGTAGTTTTATACTTCTAATTTTATTTTTGTTTAGGAATGTTTTAATAGCGGCAATATTTTTCTTTCTGGTGTCCTTTTCTGCTCCAAGAAGCAATTTGCAGAAAGCAATGTTCGAGACCGACTATCAAACGGGTTTATTTATCATGTTGGGAATTGTTTCATCTTTAGTTGCAGTTTATCTTCTTAGAAAATTAGAGATAAAAGATACTTTAACAAATGATATTCGAAGGTTGAGTCAGCTTTTGCTAAGTATTCTTTTACTTTTTACTTTTGTTTTTCTAGTTAAAAATACCTATGATAAATGGTTTTATCGCTATACGCAAAAAATGCCGTCAATTTATGATAAGGCAGATACAGCCGTTTTTTTGGATGAAGTTCTTGAAGAGGACGACTATTATTGGATAGGGCCTTATGAGCCACACGAGATTTTTTTTGTTAAAAAAGGGAGACTGTCAGGTAAATATATTTCAGTTATGCCGCAATTTAAAGAAAATGAAAAAATTAAAAGAAGTTTTATCGAACAATTTGAAAGAAACCAACCTAAAATAATTATCTTTAAGTGGAATACAGGTGTTTTCGGGACGCCGGCTGATCAATTTGCCGATTTTTTTTTAGAATGGCTGAAGGATAAATATACGCGGCTTGATAAAATAAAAGATATTAAAGTCCTTAAAAGCCCTTCCTCGTTTTATTTGAATACTAACCTTTTTCTTTTAAATAATCATCAAGATGAAATTCTTAGGAGCTTAAGAATAAATAGATATATTCAATAATTTTTGGATTCCGATTTAAAAAATCTTAACAATAGTAAAAAATAAAAAATCAATAATCCTATTGTTAAAACATTAATAACAAAATCTGTCGACAGTAATTTCTGAAGATAAAAGAAGTTCGGTGACCACCAATTGTGATACATATTTAAGAAATTAAATAAAGAAATATAAATATAAGTAACTAACAAAAATTTGTTATTGATGGTTAATAATAAAAGAAAGGGTAGAGTAACGATTAGGTGTCTCTCGTGGATTTTGGTTAAGAATATAAAGGAAGTTAAAGGGATAAGAAATCCGGCGTAGAAAAAATTTCTTATATAGTTATTTTGGGAACGAATACATAACCTAAATAAAATAAGAAAGCTTATTATTCCTGTAACTAAATACCCCAATATTTCATAAGAAATATTGAAAATAAACTTGGATGACGCTAGAGTTGTTCGAGAACCAGTCAATAAATACCAAAAGTTGAAGGCGTGATTAGAAGTGAATGGCAGACCTGAAACCAGAATAATTTTATTCAAGTAAGTTGTTAGTGGAAAAAGAAGGGGATTACCATTCTGATAAAAAGGAAGAAAAAAAAGCCAAAAAATAATAAACGTGACTAAAGAAACAATAATAAAACTTCTCAAACTGTCATTTCGAAGGAGCGAAGTGACTGAGAAATCTAGCGAAGGAACGTTTGACATTCCGAAGCGTAATTTACGCTTACCGCCAGCTGGCGGATCGCTAGATTCCTCCCCTTCGACAAGCTCAGGGTCGGAATGACGAGAGAGATTGGAGAGATGAAAAAGAACAATTAGGTAAAGAGGAATAAATATAATAATTGTTTGCTTCGATAGAAGACCAAGAGTGAAAAGAATTGCAGAAGTAAGAAATTTTTTCTGATAGATAAGAATATAAAATGAAACTAAAAGAAAAAAAAGCGGAATTGAATCAGTTTGACCCCAATAAGCGCTGTTGTAAAAATAAGCGGGATTGAAAAGAATAAATAAAGTTATTAGTTTATTAGTTACTTGGTTTTTAACTCTAATTTTATTTAAAAAAAGATAACTAATATACGCGATTCCAATATCAGCAAATATTGCTGGAAGTTTAAGAAGGTAAGGGTAATAATCAAATTCTTTGAGTAAAAAAATTAAATTAGAAGGGAAAATCGGAAAACGTAAATTTAAAAACCAAGCTATTTGATAAATCCAATTTTTGATTAGATAAAGAAAAGCAAAAATGAGAATGGTTAAAGGAGGATAATTAGGTGAGGTATGACCGTACAATTTTTCAAAGTTTCTCTCATAAAGTCCTTGCAAACCTTGATCTACTGCATCTTTGCCCCAAATTATGTGGTTGGATACGTCGCCGCTATAGGTACGAAAGCTTATTGCTATTCTGAATATTAATCCAGTAAGAAGTAAAACATATATATATTTTTTCATCCTTTTTACACCCTCAGGGTGTTTCTCAATGACCAGCACCCTGAGGGTGTATGAAATCTAGAAAATAATTTTTTATCAGGTGCAGTTTAGTTTTAATGGGAGCATATTTTAAACCGAAACGAAGTCTATTTATTCTCTGATATTTTTGCTGCAGTTTTGAGCCGGATCCACCGGTAGATTGGGCATTTTTGTGCCAGATAATGATTGACGGATCATAGAATAACTTAACGCCGGCTTTTTTTGCCCGAACACAAAAGTCAGCATCCTCAAAATAGAGAAAATAGCTCTCGTCCCAAAAACCTACTTTATCAATTACCAACTTATCAAATAGCATAAGAGCTCCATTTACGAAGTCAATCTCTTTAAAATTGTCGTATTGTCCATGATCGATTTCATCGACTCCGACGTGGGGAGTTAATGCATGATCCCAATCAATTTTTCCACCTGTGTACCAGATGACTTTTCCTATATCGGATTTTGTATATCTTTCCTTGTGGTATTCAAAACCAGGCGCGTAATAGATTTTTCCGCCGATAATGGAAGATGGATGGTTGAGGATAGACCTGAAAGCATTAATTGTAAAATCTTCTTTAAAATAAACATCATTATTAATTACGCAAAAGTATTTGTAACCGTCATTGAGAGCATTTTTTAAACCAATGTTCACTCCATAGGAATAGCCTTTATTTACTTCAGCGATAATGGTTGATTGCTTAGTCTTTTCTATTTTTTCTTTATTTTTGGATAAATCAACGATAAAAAGATGAAAGTTTTTATTGATTTGATCACGAAGACTTCCTAAGAAGTCGGTAAGTACAGTATAATTCTCGTAGATTACCGTAATTAATGCTAGTTTATTTTTTGTCATGCTGAACTAGTTTCAGCATCTGATTTTAGAACCAGATTCCGAAACGAGTTCGGAATGACACGAAAGTCATTATGAGATCTGTATTTGATTATATCAGAAAGCACAAAGTCTTACTTTTAATTATCCTGCCAGCCTTTTTTCTTTATATGCTTCTTATTTTTCCTAGCGGCACGTTTTTTTGTTTTAAGGAAGCCTGCGGTATAAATTTCTGGGGAGTACATGGACACGATGCCATCTGGCATCTAGCAATTGCTAACGTTTCTTTCAGTAAATTTCCCTTTATCGCTCCAACTTTTTCAGGTGAAAATCTTTATGGTTATAACTATTTATTGGATTATTTTATTTTTTTACTTACAAAGTTGGGTATTCCATCTATAGTTACATATTTTAAGTTGTTTCCTATTTTTTGGTTTATTGTTTTTACTTTTCTTCTTGTTATTCTAGGTAGAAAAATAAAAGATACGTTTTTATTTGTTGGTTTATTCCTTTTTTTAAATTATTTTGCCGGATCGTTTTCTTATTTATTAACACTTATGCACGATAAAACTATAAATGGATCTTCAACTTTGCTTCCTCAACCTGTGATGCATATGATGTCGAACTTGCCTTATGCTTTTTCTTTACTTCCGCTTCTAACCATTTTGATTTTGCTGAAGGAAAAAAATCTTAGTCTAAAAAATGTATTAATAATGGGTTTATGTATTTTTTTGATTATGGGACTAAAGTTTTACGGGGGAGTGATAAGTGTTTTTATGGTTGTGATTTTTGTCATCCTGAATTCATTTCAGGATCTATTATCGGAAAATCAGATTCCGAAACAAGTTCGGAATGACAAAGTAAAGGATAGCATAATTAAATTATCTATCATTTCAGGATTTGTCTTTTCGGGATTATTTCTATTTTATGATCCAATAAGATCGATTAAGACCGGTTCGATTTTCGGTTGGGCGCCATTTTCTTTAGTTCATAAGATTACAGAGGAACCAAATCAGTTTTATCTTAGAGATTTGACTGATGCTAGATACTACATCATGGCGCAGGGAAAAATTGGGCCAAGACTGATCGCTATAGAGACAATAAACTTACTTTTATTTTTGTTTTTTTATCTGGGGACAAGATTTTTTGCTTTTTTGTATATAGCTTTTTTAGCTATAAAAAGAAAGTTAGATAAATTTGATTTAACAATTATTTTGACAATTTTCTTTTCAATTTTATTGACTGTGACTTTGGTGCAAAAGGCAGAATGGTGGAACACAATACAGTTTTTCTTCTACACAATTTTTCTTTTAACTATATATCTCACAAAATGCTTATATTATCTAATAAAATCCAAAAAAATAATTTTCGCTTTATTGGCGACTTTTATAGCTTTAGCTTCAATTCCTACCTCTTTAGATTTGGTAAGACTTTTTATGGTTGCACCCGGAGCCACATATTTATCAGTTGATGAGATAAGAGCGCTTCAATTTTTAAAAAAACAACCAGACGGAATTGTTTTAACTTCTCTTTATAATAAAGAGTTGAAGAGTTACCAAAAACCGAATCCTTTATATGCTTATGAAGACACAGCTTATGTTTCTGCTTTTTCCGGTAAACAAACATATTTTGCCAATATATTACAGCTTAGATTAACCGGGGTAGAATATGAAAAAAGACTTGATCTATTAAAGCAAGCTGATTGTAATCTGTTGAATAAAGTTGATTATGTCTATGAAATTAGAAGACTAGTAGATAAAGAAAAAATTATGGTTCAATGCAAACCGAAAAAAGCAAAAAAAATATTTGAAAATAAATCAATAAATATTTATTCGATGACAAAATAAGCAGTTTTTTGCGAAAAATCTTGATAAGGAATTCTCAATGCAACTTTTTTATTATTAATATCATTGAGAATTTCATAGGTTTCATTTTCCAAACACAGATCATGAATAATCGTATTTTTTACGCTTAAATAATCAATTTTGTGGTTACAATTAAAGAAGATTAAATTATCATAAGCATAATTTTTACTCTTAAGATTTTTTTGGACTTTATTCATACTTAGATTTTTTTGAAAAAATAAGTAGCTTAATAACATATCTTGTGCTGATTGATGGTATATGGTGTAATTTTTGTCGCTTTTGATTAAAAAATTAGACAGTTGTCTTTCGTTTTCTTTGAAAAGTTCTCCAACTGTTATTGGCCTTCTGAAATAATATCCATAGATAAAATAAGACAGATTGATAAAAAAAATCAAGATAACTGGAGTTATCAGATAAATTTTAAATTTATTACCTTTTAATAACTGAATAAAAAAAATAATTCCAAGCGAAATAAGATAGCTAAACCCAAGAGATGATAAAACTCCTCTTATAGAAAAAGAAAGACCATGGGTACTTAGAACTGCCGGAATCATACCAAGAGGAATAAAACCCAAAATGTAAAAGTCATATCTATTGCTTTTTCTCCCAAGGAAAATAATGCCGATAAAATAAAAAATAATATAAATAAAAAGAAATTGACCGGTCACAGCATTGGCATTTATTGCGCTATAGTCTCCACTTTTAAAAAGATAACTTATATCAAAACCTTTACTTAGATTAAGAACTACCTCGTCAAAGGCTGAAGTAATTTTATTATCAAAAAATCTACTTACCAAAAGAGGAGCAATACTTGTTCTTCGCTTGAAATCAACAGTTTGCGAAATTTTTTTAAAATCAAATAAGATTATTTCAGACAAGCGGTTTTTACTGATAGTTGGTTCAATCAAGTTGGCAAGCGTGATTATCGAAATAAAAAAGCAGAGATTTATAAACGAACTAAAAAAGAATGATCTCCATGATTTTTGTTTGATTAAAAAAAATAATTCTAAGTAAATCAAAAGAAATGGAATGAGAAGTCTTGAACCTTGGTAAGTAAAAGCTGTGAGAAAAAATAGAATGAGAGCGAGAAATTTTTTTTTCTGAAGGTAAAGCAGAATTCCTCCAAAAAGAAAAACCAGCGCAAGAGGAATATCAAGGGCAAGTCTGGTAATATGGAATATCCAGGGATTAAAACATAATACAGCTGTAGTTATCAGCGACTTTTTATCATCTCCGGTAATAAACTTAACAAGTTTAAAGCATATAAATACGATGAGTGCTGATATTAAAAGAAATGGAAGTCGCGCAAAGAATACTGACTTTAAAGGTACAAATAAAAACCAAAGGGCTGCAAAATATATAGCAATGAGTGGATTGTTGGGACTTATATTTTCAAAAACCAATGGGAATGGTTTGCCAAAAAGGTCTTTACCGGTTCTTGCTATAGACCAGCCGGATAATACTATGTCTCTTTCGTCATGGAGGAGGTTAATTTGATCAAGAAAAGGAAGACGGATTAAAATAAATAGAATAAAAAGTAAAAAAAGAATTCTTTTAGTGTTAAATAATTTTGTCATGCTGAACTAGTTTCAGCATCTGATTTTAGAACCAGATTCCGAAACGAGTTCGGAATGACGCTATTGTCCGAATAATTTTAGAACTTTGTTCTGGATTTTGAGTTTTATTTTTTCTGTTGCTGAAACCAAATTTTTTTTGCTTAGCCAGAAGTTAGTTTCAAAGTGCAAGTTGCGAGCAAAACTCTGGAAGTGTTGAGGGGTATTTTTTTCTAAATTTGGATATTTTTTCATCTCCCAAAAGTAGAAATAAACTAGAAAGTAATAAAACATCTGAAGTACTGATAAAACAAAGCCATGTAGACCATCTTTGTAGCCGTCAAGTGCGAAAAAACGACTGATAAATTCGGATGTTGACTGGCGTAGCACCTCTGAAAGAGTGTATTCTTTATTCTGTTTAAATTTCAAATTTGCTTCGGCTTTTGCATATCTTACGGCTTTTTGGAGATATTGATCCAGCGTGTCATAATTATAGTGTAGAATTGCATTTTCAACTCTAGCTTCAAATCTGTATTCTTTACCTTTTCCTTTTGGAGTGGGATGTAATTCTTTGGGCCAATTTACAGCATTTTTTTTGAATAATCGGAGTTGATAGTCGGGCCACCAGCGGGAATGCTGTATCCATTTACCGAAGATAATGTTTTTGCGGGGAAATAAAAAGAAATCATA
>MGAI01000007.1:0-11030 GCA_001789695.1 Candidatus Roizmanbacteria bacterium RIFCSPLOWO2_01_FULL_37_16
GTCAACGGAGCAAATGTCGGTGATATTCTTTTAATGCATCTGATATAATCTTGGGTTGTACAACCTCGGCCTAATTTAGCTTTTATTTTTTCACAAGTTGTTTCTGTGCATGTGCTTTCAACATTGGCGGATGCTGGTTTTGTGGCTGTAGGGGCAACAGCCTGCGTTGGATTTGAAACACCTACATCTTGTTGACCAAAGGAGTCAGAAGACTTTGTCGTAAATGACCAGGGAACACCGGCATTATCGTATTTTTTTCCTCCGATTGATATTTGAAAATAATAGCTTGTATCGGCTGATAAAAGCGTCAGTTCGATTTCATGATCGGTTTTGGATTCGGTTTCCGGTGCTAAAAGATTAAGCGCGGTTGGAGAGATGCCGTATTCAACAACTCCCTGAGTTTTTGTACCGGTTGAGTAGGTTATTTTAGTTGAGGTGGTAGAAATATCCGAAACTACAACGTCACGAGGCATCTGATCCTCGGCGCGGCCGGAGATATTTTGAACTAGAGAAAAACCCACAACAACAAGTACTATTGACAATACGCTGCCAACAATTATGGCTGTGGCCCTAGGTACCCTTAACATAAATAATTATTTAAATTATAATTCTAAAAACTCCTGACAACAACAGTAAAATAATTCCTGACATCAGTAAAATAAAACCAGGCATTGCAGTGGAACTAATGCTATCAGATCTACCTGCCCTGGGAAGAGCCGAAGGAGAAATTGTTAGTTGATTAGCGTAACCTGTTGGTCTTGGTGTTGGTGTATCGACAACACCGCCTCCTGCGCCTACTGTGATAGAGGCTGCGCCATTTTCATTACAGTCGATAATATTGGTTGCATTTAGATCGTTTTTGATGACTTTAGAGCTATTATATGTTTCAGGATTGCAATCAAACGAAAGCGTACCAGATCCCTCGATAAGAGCTTTAAAAGTGATTGTAGCTACGGTCCCGGAACCGGTTTGATAGGTGGCTGGGTTGTCAACTAAACCAGCAATATAAACTTTTCCAACTACAATATTATTTATGACAGTAGGAAAATATGATCCAGGAGTCACGGTTTGGGCTTCAATTAAATTCGGATCATAGACAATATATGCATCAACCGAGGTAATTTGATCTGAAACCGCATCGACCAAAAGCTGGACATCGAAGACGTCTCCAGAGTTAACCGAAAAGCTCGAACTGTCAAAATCCAAAAATGCTGCCTGTGTATAACCAAAAACTGAGGCGGACAAGAAATAAGTTGTCAGAATTAAAAATGTTGCTAAAACAAATTGTTTCATACTTAAAAAATTCAAAACTCTAAATTCTTAACTTTATTCATGTTTATTATTTTTAAATTTAGTATTTTGAATTTGTTTAGAGTTTATCCATTCGATAAGCTCAGGTCATCGACTCTGAGAGCATCGCTCAGACTCGAAGAGATAATCCTGAGTGTTAATCAAAGGATTAGATATTAGGATTTGGGATTTTTAAATTATTCGATCTCGAGCGTTACTTCTCCAAGTTGAGGTGTCAAAATTTTGCTTTCATTGTCGACCATCTGGCTTTTCTCCAAATCTATTGCGTCAATAAGCTTTAGATTCAACGAGCCTGTAACTTTTGGCATCACAGTCAGACGTAAAATCTGAGTGTTAGCAAAAACGCTGGGTTCGTCGCTATCGAGCTTTTTAGCTCCGGTAACAATGTAGTGATCGCTTCTCTCTATCGGAAATACGGAAAAATCTGGTAAAAGCGACGTTGCCGATATAATCTCGACTTGGTCTGGTTCAAACTTAAGAATGATGTCGTAGCCAACAATAGTGCTTCCCGAGGAATCGGCGACGATCTCCAAATCCAAAGCTTTATCTACCTGACCACTCGTATCAGGAGATACTGACTGAACTGAAAAAGAACCCTTGGCTATAACTTCTTGATTTGGGGCTTCTTGAAAAACTTCAAAGGTCCCAGGTGGCAAAGTAACTGAGGTAAAGTTATCCTGTAAACCGGTCTTATTCCTTAACCTGTAGAGAGTAAGCAGCATAAAAACAAAGACAATAATAATCAATAAAATTAAAATACGAAACAGCATATTTTTTTGGGGATTATTTGTTTGTGGATCCATGGTATTAATATCAAATATTAAATATAAAAAGTCAAATATACATATCAAAAATAAAAAATATTTGATATTTAATATGTGTTTTTAATATTTTATCTTTGCTATTTGATATTATCATAGTCCTTCGTCAGTTCTCACTGATAATGCTGCTATAATCAACGAGTAATCTTGTGAATCCACAATACCGTCGAGGTTTAGATCCACTAAGGCTAATACGGCCGGATCGGTGCTTCCAATGTTATTTCGAATAAGCGATATATCATACGAATTAACCACTCCGTCTTGGACTGGAACATCTCCTACCAACAAGAATATGTTGGAAAAGTCTAAATTATTTTCTCCGTAATTTAAGCTGAGCGCACCATTTTCACAGTTGTATGTTCCAGGAAAAGTTTCTTGGGGACTGCCTTCGCAGATTCTTTTTTGTAAGTGTTTTGGCCCTTTGATAAATACTTTATAATCCGAGCCTGGCTGAACATTGTCAAATACTGGTCTCCCCGACCAAATTCCGTTTGCATCTACTGTAAAATCGCTGGCTACCGTTTGATTAACCGAAAGACTTACGCTGTTTACTAAAACCTTTACCGACAGGTTCTGTGCTTGGTTCGGGCTACTCAAGATGCCTTGAAATTTTAATCTTAAATTGAGAGCGGATTGGTTAGGTCCTAAGGTAGGTGTTGGCGTGATGGTTCCTCCGATAGGTGGTGTAGGAGTATCTGTTGCACCAACAGGTGGAGTCGGAGTTGCAGTTGCTGTGACTTGGCCAACCAAAAGATGATAACCACCTCTGCATCCTAATATATTCTGTGTCTGAAGGTCGTAGACTGTGCTTATGGAATCTGGAATTAAATCAACCATGCCATCGGGTGCACTGGGCTTTACAACAAACCTTATCGTAGCTAAAAGTACGTCGCTACTGTTTTGAACAGGAGTAGTGGGAGCAGCTAGTCCAATAGTAATTTTTTTGGCAACTGGATCAACAGTTTTAATAGCCAGCTGCGTACTAAATCCCGAGTTAGGATTGATTTCAATATTTTGGGCAAGATCCATAACGTTCTGGAAGGTAAGTCTCGCGTCATCATAAAACAAGATAACATCAGTTGCCTTTACTTGAGCATTGTTTGTGTTCAAAAAAATCTGAGCGTCAGCGTTCTGTCCTTTTTGGGCTGCTCCATTTATTGCCGAGGGTATGTCTATTGATAAAATAGCTCCAGTTTGCTGACCTGCTCCGATGGTAAATGTACCATTTACCTTATCTGTTTGAATATTGCTTCCTAGCTTGGTATTCGTCGACCAAGAAAAATTCATATCGCCAGAAGCTCCGGCCTTTACTCTCACTTTTACTCGAGCAATTTCCTGATCCACGCTTCCTGAAAAAGGACTGCCTGTTCTTGTTCCTAACACTGTTACAATATTATTCGCATTATCAACAGCTGCATTGGCTAAAAGGTAAGGTGAAGTGATATTTTGCGAGAGATTGGTGTTATCCTGAAACTCAACCTTGCCAGGATCAAAACCTGCATATAACTCAAAGGCGTAAAATGATGCGTTGTTTGGATTTACCTTTAATACAAGATCAAAGTTGTCTCCTGAGTTAACTGTGCCAGGTTCTAAGACAAAGGAAAGTGATGGCACTCCAGCAACCGCTCTAGGTCTGATGCCAATTTTTCTGGTTAAAAGAATCGATCCTAAAAGTAGCGACAACAAAATTAATAGTAATAAATTTTTTGTCTTGAATTTAGAATAAAAATGGCGCATTTTTTCTATTATTTAATTATATCTTTAATATTTTAACTTAAAGTAAGTTTATTTTATTTGTTAATTATTATTAGTCTTTAATCTCCTCGTTGTCCGTAGTTTTTTCCTAGAATTTCTAAATCGCTTACGTCAACGTTTCCATCGAAATTAAAATCAGCGCTTGGTCCAGAACTTGGAGCTTGAGTGTTAAATTGCGAAGCAAGAACTTGAAGGTCGGCAGCGTCTATCTTGTTATAACTTCCGGATGAGGTTTGAAATTCGTCACTATCGCCTAAAAGAATAAGTTTAGTGTCTCTTGCTAAAATTAACTCTCCACAAGCAGGATCGCTGGCAACAGTACAATCAAGTGTTTGCGATTGAGTGAGAGCAATACCAGTAAATTGTCTGGCTATGCTTTTTTTTGTTTTGACAAAAAGCATATATTCTTTATATTGAGGAATATTTAAAGAAACCTCTGAAACAGTCTGAAAATAATTACCGTTCCTAATTAATTCTATATTTTTTTCGTCAACTGGTGTTTGTCCGTCTTTTGCTTCAATCTTAACTTCATCGGCTGGAATATTAGATGTGTTGGTGGGGACATCCGGAAGATTTAGGCTAAACTTCAGATTCGCTACTAGTGTCACTTCAGGAGTAGGTGTTGGAGTATGTGTAGCTGTAACGCCACATGAACAAGAGGTATCCTCTATACAACTCTGATTTCTACAAAGTCCCGATGATCCAGGTAGACTACTTGGGCTATAGCAAATCATGTTATTCTGACAATATATGGGTGGATTTAAACTCGGATTACACGCTTGATTACAGATGGCTATTATCGGTGTTGGTGTATTGGTTCGGCGTGGTGTAGGTGTTCTTGTAATCCTAGGCGGAGTTGGGGTATTAGTTTTTCTTGGCGTGGGAGTCCTGGTTGGCGCTGTGCAAACCGATCCTGAACAGCGATAATCGCCTGTACTTGACAGCCTACAGATATTTCCACTACCGCAACAGCTGCCAACTACTGTACCATCTGGACAAACAGATCTAGGTGTTGGTGTTCTGGTTGGTGTAAATCTTGGGCTGGGAGTTCTAGTTGCTGTAAATCTAGGAGTGGGGGTTCTAGTTAGAGTAAATCTCGGTGTTGGCGTTCTAGTGACCGTAAAGCGTGGAGTTGGAGTACGAGTCGATGTAAATCTCGGTGTTGGCGTTCTGGATGCCCTGGGTGTAGGCGTCTTAGTTGACCTTGGTGTTGGTGTTTTAGTTTTTCTCGGTGTCGGTGTTCTGGTTGGCGGTGTGCAAACCGATCCGGAACAGCGATAAACGCCGGTACTTGTCAGCCTACAGATGTTTCCACTTGAACAACACTTTCCAACCGCTGTACCGTCTGGACAGACTGCTTTAGGGGTTGGGGTTCTGGTTGCTATTGGAATCGGAGCAGCTGCAGTAAAAGTTGGTATAAGAACAAAAAATAAAATTATACTTACAATAAGTGGTATTATTTTACGCATAATAATTTTTTTCTTAATATCATTAAAGATAAACCGTTGAGGAATAAATGTCAAGCAGTAACTGAAGAAGGATTATTCAAAAAAGTTCTGCAAATTTATAATCAGATTCTTTAAAACAAAAACAGGATAAATTAAATTAAATTCGATCAGAAGAAATTATCTAAATTATTCTCAGTCGTAAGACTTTTCTATCTGCGTTGCCTGATGAATCTCTCACCCTTACCACAACTTCGTACGATCCTCTATTTGCAGGTTTACCAACTATATAACATGTTAACCACGTTTTCTTATTACTTATCACGCTATTGCACCCTCCTTTACTGAGTCCTCTGGGTAGATTGTTAAATGTCATTCTCAAATTATCGCCACTATCTTCATCCGAAGCTCTAACCTGACTTCTATAACTTCTATTTACCGTGCCAGAGTTTAGTGAATTGGTGATGATCTGTGGTTTATGCTTAGAGGGACTAATTGATGGTCTAATGCTAATTACAGGTGAGGTGGGACAAGGTGGAAATCCACAACCTGGTGGAACTCTTCCTACATATGTACCATCAGGACATTGTTTGGCATCCAATGGGCAAATAATTCCCGATGGTCTTGGAACCCAAGTTACCAAAGGAGGAGTAAGTGTTGGACAGATTGGTTCTGGCATTCGACAGGGTGGACTATTTCTCAAGCAGGAAGGACGACAATATCCCTGCTGTGTGCAATAATAAGCAGTTGGACAACTACCTCCGCCTGCACATAAAATGCACCTGTCTGGTCGTGGGGGTGTTGGGGTTCTACTTGGATTGATTATGGGACAGCTTTGATTGACTACGCAACGATATTCGTTGCTACAACCGCTTGGGCTGCAGGATCTCCTTTGCGACATTTCACCGGGCAAACAGTTTGTAGCGCCACAGCCTAAATTTCTCCAGGCGCTACAGCTACAAGAAGAAGGTGGTGGTGTTGGTGTTTTTGTAGGAAGGATTTTTGTAGGAAATATATTACTATCACAGGCTCCGTTTGAGCAGGTTCCCGGACAAGTATAAGGAACGGTTGATACAGAACCCGCATTGGTACAATAACCCTCAATTACAACATCGGAAATTTTATTACTAGTTTTTAAACACTGATCCTTAAAAATCCTAGGAGAAGATCCTAATGGTTCAATTCCTTGGATATATGTTTCTCCATAGATAAAGTATCTCTTACCTCCATCTGTATCAATACAGACGCCTGGTTTGGGTGTAGGAGTTTTTGATATTATCGGGGTTGGAGATTTTGACTTTATAGGCGTAGGAGTTTTACTTGGATTGATTATTGGACAGCTAGTGTTGGGTACGCATCGATATTCACTACTACAGCCTGTCGGTGTACAACTCCTCCTCTGAGACATTTCACCTGGTAAACAGTTTGTTGCTCCACAGCCTACATTTTGCCAGAATCCGCATTTACAAGCTGGAATAGCAGTAATAGTTATATCTGGTCCTGGTTTTTTGGTCGGGGTAGGAGTACTGGTTGGGGCTTTCTCACAGTAACCACCAATACCTGCTTGGGTACAACCTCCAGTGCAAGTAAATGGTATTGATTTGATAGTGTTATTTTCACAAATAAATTCATTCACTTCTCCAAAAAGTCCGCAATTATCAACTGATTTTGTTTTTCCCCCATCCATAGTCACATAACCTGCTTTATAAAAATTTCTACCGTCAGAGTCGAAACAATTTCCTTGTGGAGGTATTGGGGTATTGGTTGCTCCAGGCCCTGGTCTTTTAGTTGGGGTTGGGGTAAAATGGACATTCGTTGTAACAGCTCTTAGATATGAAATCTGCTTTTGCTGCTGATAAATAAGCGAGGTGACTGCTGCACCAACAAGCACTACAGCCATAAAAAGAGGAATAATGGCTACAAAACCTTTCTGCCGGAGATGTTTTGACATATAATTTTTATATTTCTTTTACGTTATAGCTTTCACTTCCAGACTGATCAGTGCGATATATTTAAATTAATCCTTTAAAGTTAAAATGTCAAGAGCAATTATTACCCATCTTACTCCAGTTTGCAGCTCGCAAGAGCGAAAAAGTGGATTAGATGGGTATATACTGAGTAACTCAGTTGCAAACCTGAGTTATCGAAGTATACAAATTTAGACCTTTAATAATTATTAATTTATGAAACTATTTTCCTTGAGATTTGCTGTAACTCGTTGATAATCCATTTAAACATTAGAAATAGCGTCACAGAAATTATATAAAAATCCAGAAATACACTTTTTTTTCTTACATATTCCAAATCAGATTCCATCCACTGGACAAAAGTTAATTCGTGAGCTCCTCTTATGATCCACAAAGATGTTATACCAGGCTTTATTGAAAACCGATCCTGATATTTTTTTTCAATTTTTTTTGCTTCAGCAACAGGAAGCGGACGAGGACCAACAAAACTCATCTCGCCTCTGATAACATTTATGAGCTGTAAAATCTCGTCTTGTCCTATGCGTGATAAAATTCTTCCAATCGGAGTAAAGCGCGGATCATCTTTAATTTTAAATACCGGCCCGTCTGCTTCGTTTAAGTATCTCACTTTATCTTTTTGCTGTTCTGCATTTTCGTACATCGTTCTTATTTTATAGAGCGAAAATGGTTTAAAGTTTCTACCTGCTCGAAGCTGCCTAAAAACAAACGGGCCTTTTGAGGTTAACTTAACAAGAATAAACCAAAAGGCAAGTATTGGTGAAAGAAGTATAAGCAGCAAAAAAGCAATAAGTCTTTCCATAGGAAATCATTCTAGCAAAAATAATATTTTTTTTAATGCGTCTAAAATTCTAGTTAAGGTGGAGTTGACAACAGTAACTGCAGTTTCACTGAGGTTTAGAATTTGCCAGTCCACAAGAAGCCCCTATACAAAGATAAACACCATCAGCATCCACACATCTGTAACCACTTTTACAGCAACTACCTTCTGGCGTACCATCTCTACAGAATGCCGGTGGATTTTGGCTGTTGGTTAAGGTTACAATCGGTGTAAAATCTTTTGCTTCAGAAAATATACTTCTTCTCTGATTAGTGGCAATTATAGAAAATATAAGTAATAGACTGAGGAAAAATACCGAAAGTAGAGGAAAAACAATATTTCCTTTGAGCATTAACTTTATTTTATACCCAGCAAAATCTAATTGTCAAGTAGACAAATTATTTAAACTTAAATCTACAATCTTTAAAACAAGCGAATAAATTTTCATTAAAATCGCAAATTCCATTGCCGCAAAGCTTTATTAAAACGTTTTTGGCTAACTGTAATCTAGCTGTTTCAATTTCAAACTTTTTTATACCATTCTCATCAGTGATAACAACTTTTTTAGCCTTTGGAAAAAATGGTAAATAGAGAACAATCTCGTTCAAAGGCTCTACAATGATATTAACTGGTAATTCTTCCTCTACCAGATCACCGATTGTATAAGGTGGAAAATTTACTTTATCTTTAGCCACCTTGCCTGCTAATAATAGCTTTTCTTTTTCAGTTAAAATTTTCAGATTGTAATATCCAAAAGGCACATTCAGTTGATAATCCGAAGTCAGCGCTTGCTTTATGTCAATAGACTTTAAAGACAATTTATACTCTGGCGATTGCCTAAGAACTATACTTAAAGCCATTCCTTCTATTGGACCCTCATCTTTTTTGGTTAAAAAATAACTAAAAAATAACACTGTTATGACAAAAACGCCTATTATGAGTAAAAAAATTTTCAATTTAGACATAAAATTAATTGCTTTGACAATCATCTTCTCTTTCAATCATCGCTTTTCTAGATTCAATCGTCTGAATTTTATCTTAATTCACTGAAAATATTTTAATATATCATCCCAGCCGTCAACAAGTGAAGGTTCGTTAAAATCATATACGGCACCGGTCCCTCCCCTATCCATAATACTTCTTATTGTAGGTCTATAAAAATTAGTATAACCACACCTTTTATAACAACCTACACTAGGAAATCTTGTCGCCCACTTCGGACAGGGGGTGGTTTCGCTCTGCGACGCTTTTTCAGAGCAGTTTATACCAGCAATAGCTCCTGATGGAGCCGCGATTCCAAATGAATACTCATCGACCAATCCCGCCATGCTATGGCCTAACTCATGGGGAAAAGTTGGGAAATCAAGTGCAAATTTAAAAAGATAATTCCCTCCCCAAATGGCTATACCTCCTACTGATCCAACCCGATGCGTGTCGTTATTTAAGATGCTATAGGTGTCTCCCCCACAGCTTGACATTGCGGTTGTTATAGCCTTAATATGATCCCAGCATGCAACTACTGATCCACCGGTGATTGGACAGTTATATCCGAGAAAATAAGTCTGATTTAGATCTAAAAGAGCCCAGAGATTTATCTTCCCCAACCTAGCTGCTCCTAAATTTGTTTGATTCAGTGCGGCAACTTCTTTGTCAACGTTTCTCAGAAAGTCGCTGTAGCTGTTAAAATCTTCAGCCAAAACAACCAAATCGGCTTTTGTCCGCGCACCTGTACCTAGCTTTAGCTGACATGCGGCATTACACTTTATCTGAAAATTACCCGCTTGAGATAAGCAGACTTGACCTTGACCACAGAAATTCTGCTTCTGCACCATCTGATTATTTCCTTCACATACGGTTACGGTATTGCTTTTCTCGTCGCAAAGACCCTCTCCCTTCTTTATCGTATTTGCCCCGACTTGACAAGTCTCAGCTAAGGAAACGGTAGGTGTTGGCGTTATACTTGGAATCGGAGTTGAGGAAGGAATCTCAGTAGGCAAAAGCGTAGGTGTTGGTGTTGGTGTAAATGTAGGTATTATCGTGACAATTAGAGTCGGAGTGGGTGTCGGCATTGAACAGATCAGGTAGCGGCCTGGAGTGATACTTTCATAACTTACGGTTTGATCTGTAGTTGGTGGTGTGAAAAGAGGTATTACTAAATTAGTTGCTGCTAAAAAGGTGAAAATTGTTGTTATTAGGGTGGCTCCCACTTCATCGAGAACAAAAGACTTATGTCTAAGATAATTCTTTTTAGCTAACATAGGAAGGTATACTTTCCAACCATATTATCCATTTAATAATGTATATTATTATAGAATTTATATCAATTTATTTTTTTCTTGTTGACAAAGGCTAATTTACATTTTATAATTCACACGATGACAAATAAATACAAATCCTCTGCAAAAGTATCACTCTCAGACTTACCAGATCTTTTAACCATAAGAGAAGTTGCCGATCTTCTTAGGGTCTCATCTCTAACCATCAAACGCTGGGGGAAAAGGGGTAAGCTACCGGCTATAAGAATTAACTCTCGCGGAGACAGACGTTATAAAAAAGAAGTTGTGTTAAAACTTCTCGGAGTAGAGCCTTCTTAATTCAAATTTCAAGCTCCAATCAACAAGTTTTCCAAATAAATCTCAATAGTCAAAATTCCAATTTCTTCAAAAAATACTTTGTTAAAATTTGATATTTGTTATTTAATTTTTGTTTGTTTCTTGTGAGTTGTGATTTGAAATTTTATATTATAATCAACTTATGCTTTGTCCAAACTGTAAAGAAAAAATGGAGGCGGATGTCGTCGATGACCAAGCTATACTTCACTGTCCCTCTTGTGGCGGAACCTTTTTTGCAGAAAACGGAATTAACAGAATATCAAATACTACTGCTCAGAAGC
>MGAI01000007.1:11045-14562 GCA_001789695.1 Candidatus Roizmanbacteria bacterium RIFCSPLOWO2_01_FULL_37_16
AAAACAATCAGATACTAACTGGCGACAAAGTCTGTCCTAAGGATAATACCCTCCTAAAACCTCTAAAGCAAGAGGAAAGCATCCCTCAAGATGTAATTCTACTTCGTTGTAACACCTGTCAGGGAATATTTGCTCATCCAAACGATCTGGTAATTTTTAAAAAAGCCCAGAGCGTGAAAATAGACTACTTTAAAATCTGGGGAATTCCTCTTCCTTCTATTAAGTCTGTTGCAGTACTAAGCATCTTGCTTTTTTCCTCTATAGTCAGTCTGATGACATATTTTTATTGGCAGAGACGAGATCTTTCAACTTATATCCAAGCCCAAGACCTCATCAAAAATTTTTACCTGTCTTCCTCCGAGAGATATCTTTTTATCTCATTTAAAACATTAATTCCTCTAAAATCACGTGTTGTCTTTAGCGATACTACCAGTAATCAAGAAGTCGAAAAAGAAATAAACGGGCAGCTCCAAACTTTTCACCAACTCACTACAGCTGATGTAAATCTCGAGAATGAAATCTTATACCAAATCATTTTACAGGATCAAAAAGGCAGAGAAATCCAGACAGGAATTAAGAAACTAGAATTGAATTGATAAATACTGCACTTACTTGTATTTTTTAAGTTTTTTTAACGTTACTATCATCTTTTTCTCAACACCTCTTAACTCCAAAGCCGCCTCCATTGGATCAACCACATTGACGTAAAGACCGGTTCCCAATTCAAAACCAGCTCGATAAATAAATCTCGGAATAATTCTCAAATACCAATTTTCTTTATGATAAAAATAGTAGTTGTAACCAAATTGTAGATTTGATATTGAACTTTGATTGTAAATATGAAACAGCCTGTTCAGCATTTTCTTCATCAATACAGCCAGTTCGTCTATCTCTAAATCTGAAATGTCGGCAAAAAAAACATCTTCCTTTTTAGGCGTGATCCAGATCTCGTAGGGCCACTGGGAAAAATCAGGACAGTAGAGATAAAATAATTTACTCTCTTCTATAACATTATTTAGAGGCTCTCTAACAAGAGTATCTAGATTAATTTGACTTGGTATAACCACAAGCTGTGAATGCGGATGAGGAAGTGAGGCTCCAGCATGTTCTCCATGATTAGAAAAAATGAGAACCTGGCCTCTTTTTCTGTGGATGTTATAACGCTGGCGATAAGCTTTCAGAATAAGAATGACGTGGTCAAGCGGTAGCTTCTCAATGTCATTTCTGTGATTAGGTGAATGAATGATGACCTCATGGATATCAGTTATTGAATATTTATTCGGGACGACTCTCACATTCCAACCAGGCTTATTTTCTTCTCCGCTACCTAGGCGAAATACCTCTGGTGGCGTTTCATTTTCGTGACCTGCGCAGAAAGGGCAAGCTTTTTCATTTCCCTTTTGAATTTTTGAGTACTCTTCTGGCCTTCCTAAACGTTGGGGTGAGATGACAACCCAACGCCGAGTTGAAATGTCAGGAACATATTTTGACATAATTTTAGTATTTAGTATTAAGTATAAAGTATTTAGTATAAATTCAAGAGCAATTTTTAAAAAGTTTTATTAATACTAGATACTAAATACTAGATACTTTATACTAGCAGTATGAAACTAATTGTCGGTCTAGGTAATCCTGGAGAAACGTACAAAAACAATAGACACAACGTTGGATTTATGTTTATTGATTACATGGTTACATTGTTACATGGTTACATTGTTAAAAAAAACAAAAACTATTTAGCCATTCAGCCATCTAACCATGTTTCCTTTATTCTTACCAAACCCCTAGCCTTTATGAATTTATCCGGTCAAGCTGTAAAGATATTAATTAAAAATTTAAAATCAAAAATTAAAAATTTAGTCGCAGTTCACGACGATTTGGATATTCCACTTGGAAAGTTTAAAATCCAAAAAGGCGTCGGCCCAAAGCTTCACAATGGAATCGAGTCAATCGAAAAAGCCTTAGGTAGAAAAGATTTTTGGCGCATAAGAATTGGGGTTGATAATCGCAATCCTGATAAATGGGTCGACGGAGAAACCTATGTTCTTCAGAATTTCACTCAAGAAGAAAAAAAATTTGTTCTTGAGCTTTTTCCTAAAATTTATGATCGATTAAAAAATAACTTTATTTAAAAAATGTGTGTATCTTGTTACGATTGTTGTAAGATATACCAATATCCAGATGAAATCTCTATTTGATAATGAGGCTTTATCTTGGTTTAATCATATATTAACAACGAGTTAAAACCGAAAATGATATAATACTGCAATATGAAAGTCCTTTATCTTTATATGTTCCCTCTTTGGGGTAATGGATCTGGGGCTTGGCTGCGACGTCTAACTCATCATTTAACTTTAAAATATCAAGATGAATTTCAAGCAGCCATAGTCGCACCCGAATCCAGGAGACTTAAGAAAATAAAGATCTTTCGCCTCAAACCACCGATCATGGGAGTATTTGTCGGAAATCCGGAACTTCCGGGAGCCAAAAAATATGCTAGATTTTCAAATCAAGAATTTATCCAAATTTTCAATTACTATCTGATAAGAACTTCCAAAGCAATTGAAAAATTCAAACCAAATCTAATTCACGTTTTTCACACGGCTTTTCTCCCACCGGTTACCAGAACCTTAGCCAATCTCTATAAAATTCCCTTTATCATTACAACCCACGGAAGCGACCTGCACTACTTCAGCGAAGATGGAAGGTGGAAAGCTAACGTAAGAGACGCCTCTGTCCGAGCTAAGTTCATAACTGCCAACAGCAATTTTACCCGCGAGTGGTACCTACAGATGTTTGGACGCGACCTTTCCAAAAAAACCAAGACAATCCCAGCTGGAGTCAATAATCTGGTTGATTTTAGCAGAAACGTCTCTTGGATTGATCGAAAATACCAATTTAAGTTCCCAAATATGGTCCTTTTTACCGGACGTCTTACCGTCCATAAGGGTGTTGAATATCTAATAAAAGCAGCTCGCCAGATCAAAGCTGAGATTGTCATTTTGGGCGATGGCCCGGAGAGAAAGTATCTCGAAAGCCTTATTCAAAAATATAAGTTAACTAATGTCCATATGCTTGGTTATTTTTCACATAAACTAGGAGAGATAAACGACTTCTATCTTAGAGCTGATGTCTATGTAGCCCCCTCAGTCTGGAATGAACCCTTAGGTCTTGTCATCCTTGAAGCGATGGTCTATAAAACGCCGGTTATTGTCACCCGTAAAGGTGGAGTCTCGACCATTGTCAAAGACCAAGTCAACGGATTTTTAGTTAGGCCAAAAAGTTCTAATCAGATTGCAGAAAAAGTCAACTTGCTAATTGAGAATGAAAAATTGCGCTACAAGATGGGTGAAAGCGCTCATAGAATTGTCGTTGAACGCTTTAACTGGGATAAAATCGCTAGCAAGTTCTATCGACTCTACCAGCGAATGCTTACTCCGCAGAAAAATACAGCTCCAACCTATATCCTTGCCGCAATTAAAAAAATAAAGAAATTGAGAAAGACTTCCTAAATTAG
>MGAI01000007.1:14568-25244 GCA_001789695.1 Candidatus Roizmanbacteria bacterium RIFCSPLOWO2_01_FULL_37_16
CGACGATAGATGTTTGACGATTGAAGGTTGATTTTCGAAGTTGGAGAATTGAGGATTGATAATTTTCTAACTTCTAACCTGCATCTTCTATATCCATCTTCTTTTTTTTATTTTCCATTGTCTTAATCTTGAACAATTGTTCCCCATATGTATAATGGATTGTATGCGAATCCTCATTATCTCAACTCTCAAAAGAAAAGTAACTTCGGATGAAACTGCTTCTCGCTCACAAATCATCTTCAAACTGGCTCATGGACTTGCGAAAAAAGGACACGAAGTCTCACTTCTTGGTACAAAAGACAGCTTTATCCCCCAAGTTACCACTATCCCTATAATAGAAAAGGGCTGGGTTGATTTACCAGCTGTTGAGAATCCTTTTTTGCGAGAAGTTGCCACAATGGTACAACTTGTCAGAAAAATAGTTGAAATTCAAGACCGGTTCGACATCATCCATAATCACCTTTATCCTGAATTTTTTCCTCCTGTGATTGAAAATGAACTAAAAACATCGCTTATTACTACCGTGCATACTCAAGCCACCGATTATATCGACGAAACCCTAGCGCTTTTTAGAAAAACAAAATTTATCTCGATCTCTAAAGCCCATCGTTCGCTTTTTAAAAAGGCGCCAATTTATAAAGTTATTTACAATGGTATAGACACTGATCTCTTTACCTACAAAGAAAAAAAAGACAATTATCTACTTTGGATCGGAAGGCTTTCTAAAGCTAAAAATTCCGATGGCACTTTTATGGATCCCAAGGGTGTTCGTTGGGCGATCAAACTTACCCAAGAAATTGGATCGAGACTTGTTCTCACGGGAAACGTCGAAGATGAGGATTTTTATAATCGCGACGTAAAACCCCATCTCTCGGATAAAATCCAATGGCATGGACCGGTTTCAGCCAAACAGGAACTCAAACAGACCGAAATTGTAAGTTTGATGCAAAAGGCCAAAGTCTTTTTGATGACAGTCAACTGGTTTGAGCCTTTTGGCCTAGTTATGGCGGAGGCGATGAGCTGTGGCACACCAATTATCGGTTTTGACCGAGGATCAGTTTCTGAGCTTGTTGTTAACGGAAAAACCGGATTTGTCATACCCTCTGAAAAAGGTATCGAAGGTCTAAAAAATGCTCTAACAAAAGTGGGTCAAATCAAACCGGTAGACTGTCGCAACCATATAGTAAAGAATTTTTCTAACGAAACTATGGTTGACAACTACGAAAAAACCTATTTAGAAATCTTAAAAAATAATGCAGGAACCAAGTAGTATTATTTTAATAATTATATGAAAAAAATAGCACTTATCCATTTTGCCTACCCGCCCAATACCGGCGGCGTCGAAGTCCTACTCAGAGAACATGCTATCGCGCTTACCGAGCTGGGATACGCGATAACTGTCTTCACCGGTTCGGGAGAAGAAAAAGATCCGAGGATAAAACTTTTAGTTTTGCCCGAACTTCAGTCGGTGATGGCCACGAACGCTAATTTGCAGAATAAGATGTTGGAACAAGGCATAATCGATGACGAATTCTACCAACTTAGCGCTACCATCAACCAAAAATTGGATCAGCATCTGGCAAATCAGGACATTATCATTGTCCATAATATGCTGACCGTCGTAAGAAACCTTCCTTTCACTTATGCTTTTAAGAAATTCACGGAAAAATACCCAAACAAAAAATATATTTCTTGGGTTCACGACCACTCTTACATTCACCAGCAGAAAATCAAGAATCTTGCCGAAGTCGCCAAATCCAAATTTGAGAAAGAACTTATGACAATTCCCCTTCCCAACGTGAATTATGTCACCATATCCGAAGTGTTTAAAAAAGCGGTAAAAGAATTAATGGGGCTTGAGGATAACCAAATTACTGTTATCTACAATGGTCTCAATATTAAGCGTTTTCTTGAAATTGACGACCTAATCTGGGATTTTATTCAAAATTATAAATTACTTAAGGCTTACCCGTTTATACTCCAGCCGGTAAATATTCTGGGAAGAAAAAATTTGGAGTATAGCCTTGCCATCATCAAAGAATTGGTTACGGATTTTCCAGATATAAAACTTCTCATTACAGGCAATGTTTCTCAACACAGATCGACTACAGAATATCTACAAATAATCAAAAAACAAATTATCGAATATCATCTTTCTCAAGCTGTTATCTTCTTAAATGAAATCACATCTCAATCGCTTGATGATTCAGCCTTGCATGACCTTTACAGCCTTAGCGACCTTATTTTTTATTTTTCTAAAAGCGAAAACTTTGGTTTGCCATTATTGGAAGCTGCCCTTGCTAAAACTCCTATCTTTTTATCAGACTTGGAAGTTTTTCATGAAATTGGACAAAACCACGTTAATTATATCGACTACAATGAAACCTCGGCTAAAGACGCTGCTAAAATTATTTTAGAAAAAATCCAAACCGATAAAAATATCCAGGCTCAAAAACTTGCCAAACAAAATTTCAATCTAAACCAATTATTGCAGCAAAAACTTATTCCTATATTTGATCTATGAAAATCGCACTGGTAGGATCGAATTTTTCTCCCATCAATCCGGATACAAACCGCGGCCCGGAAATGTTTATCCATACCTTTCTAAAACAGTTTGTCAAGCAGGTTGGTACGGAAACTGTAGAAATTATTGCTTTTGCGGCAGGTAATTCTCAGCTGCCCGTAAAAATTGAAAGCATAAGCGCCGGATCGTCTCTTGATGATCCGGACATCGGTATCGAAAATCATAAACTATTTGAGCTTGCTCTTTGTGCCAAAGCTTTCGCCCATGAATCGGAGTTCGATCTTTTTCATATTAATACCGGTGATGAAAAACTGGTTCTGCCTTTGCTGCAGTTTACAAAAAAACCCGTTCTTATCACATTGCACAGCAGACTTGAAGGAAACTTAACAAAAAAAATTTACGATTTATATCGGCAAACTAAAAACCTGCATTTAATATCTATAAGCAATTCGCAAAGAAAACCTCTCCCCTACCTTAATTTTGTCAAAACGATTTATCACGGCATTGATATTGAGGAACTTAGCTTTAGCGATAAAAGCGACGATTTCATACTTTTTATCGGCCGGGGTATTCCGGAAAAAGGCCTTGATATGGCGTTTGAAATTATTGCCAAAACCAAAAAACCGGCGGAATTTTATGTTGCGCCAAGAGACAAACATAACGACTGGATGATACAGCTATTAAATCAATTTAAAGATCTCGTTACGCCTTCTCTTAAAACCGAGAGAAAATTAATAATTGAGAGGTACCAAAAAGCAAAACTATTTCTTTTCCCGATTCGTTGGGAAGAGCCGTTTGGTTTGGTAATGATTGAGTCGATGGCGGTAGGAACTCCGGTTGTTGCTTTTGCCAAGGGCTCTGTACCGGAAGTGATCAAGGACGGAGAAACCGGATTTATTGTTAATTTTTCCGAGAACGACAAACGGGGCGATTTCATTATCAAAAAAACGGGAGTAGAAGGCTTATACGAGGCGATTGAAAAAATCTATTCCCTTCCCGAATCAGAGTACCGTAAGCTGCGTAATAACTGCCGCGACCATGTAGAAAAAAATTTTACCGTCGAGCGCATGGTCGAAGATTACGAAAAAATCTATTATAGTCTAAAGAATAAGTCCTAACAAAATAACGACCGCGCTGACTATGGCAAAAATCGTACCAAATGTCGTGACTCCTGCAGCTGGAATCTCGGTCGTCTGGGCTACTGCTTCACCTCCACCAGGAGTTGCAGTCGCATTGATAAGGATAATTTCGGTTGGCTCTCCCGGGGCCGTGCAGCAGGATGATTGCGAAGGATCAGCTTTGCACGCCTCTTGAAATTCAGGCAAACTACAGTAATTGCTTCCGTCTTGGGCCTGGACACAAACCAAACCCTCTCTACAGGGATTAGTCGTATTATCACAGGATTTGGTTCCGCAGGCAACCGGTATGGGTGTTGCTGTTGGGCCTTCAGCTAGAGTACCGGGTGTTGGAGTTGGTGTATTCTCGTCAATTGCGGTTGGTGTTGGGGTAAATGTTGTTGTTGGCCTTATGGTCGGTGTCGGCGTGTTTGTCTCTTCTGGAGTTTGTGTTGGAGTTACGGTTGGTTCTTCGATGGTGGGAGTTGGAGTCTCTGTTGGCTCACCTTCTTCTGGGGTGGGCGTGGGAGTCTCAGGAGGAACTTCGACCGTTGGCGTTGCAGTTGGTAAGACACCACAGGCTTGAGGAAAGGCGAAAAAACCTCCAACCCAGGTTGATGAGGTATTACAACTCTCGTCCCAACCTTCACCCTCGCTTACCCTCACCTCTCCCTCCTTTCCATCATCGTCATCACTTTTTTTCACGGCTTTAAGTTTTATATCAATCTGAAAAGAGCCACAGGCTCCTTGCTGCTGCTGGGCCGTAACTGTGATTATTTTTTTCTCATTTGGCGAAAGTAAATATTCTTGCTCTGTCTGATGCGAATCTCCTTCCTGGCATGTCTGCTTGTCTATAAAAGAACAAGCAAACCAGCCTGAGTTTATCTTTACCCGTTTTTTTGTATTGGCTTTATTTTCAACTGGCACCTGAATTGAATATTTATTGCCCTCAAGTTTTTCCGATCCTGAGACGGGTGGACCTAATTTTATATCACAGGCTGTAGCTTCCCCGCTTAAATAGGCCGGAACTCTTGGTCTAATTGGCTTCCTCAGAACAAGAAGAAAACTAATCATCCCTACTCCGATCGTCAGAAAAAGAATTATTGCTACCAGTGTTTTATTGGAAATCGAAAACGATTTTTTAGGTTGAGACGACTTAAAAGTACTTAACGGAGTATAATTTAATCTTTCGTCAGCCATATATTAAATCATTGTTACTGATTTTTTCAAAGAAAGCAAGAGGAATTGAGTATAATTGACGATAGATGATAGAAGGTAGAAGTTGGATTTTGAGGATAGAAGTTAGATTATAGATTTTTATTATCTACTTTCGATCTTCTATCTTCTCGGTCTATCTTCAATTTTCTATCATCTACCGTCTAGATACTATGCAATCAATTAAAGATGTCCTGAAAAAATTCGATCCTTTAAAAGACAGGTATATTTCGCGAGAATATCAGGCCTTTGGTGTGCATCTTGCCCAAAAACTTCAGGATGAAAGACGAAAAAGCCTCTATATCAAGTTGGCAAAAACACTCCACCGCCCTATCCTGGAGGAGGCTCTCCGCTATGTAAGCGACTCAAAAGCCAGAAATAAAGCCGCTCTTTTTATGTGGAAACTCAAGGAACTGGGAGCGTTTGAAAAAAAGTAGTTATTAGTTTAGAAAGCTGAAACTGGTAGATAGAAAAAATGTTTAATTGGAATATTTATGATTATAGCCTTCCCAAAAATTTACTAGCTAAAACACCAGCTACGCCAAGGGATACATCCAGACTTTTTATCTACAACAGCAAAACTGACTCTATAAAATTTGACAGGTTCTTTAATCTTGATAAATATCTACCTAAGAAATCTTTTTTGGTCTTAAACGATACTAAGGTTTTACCGGCAAGAATAGAGCTTGGCAAACAAAATGGCGGAAAAGTGATATGTCTACTTCTACTGAACGAACTTACAAAACTTCGTAAAAATAATCTTGTTAAAGCGTTGGTTGATCGCAAAACCAAAATCGGTGAAAAGCTATTCATCGATAATACTTATTACTTTGAGGTTATCGATCAAAATAACAAAATATTTCTTCTCAAATTTAAATTTTCACCCCAGCTGCTCTACAGGAAATTGATAAAAAAAGGCAAAACACCGGTTCCGCTTTATCTAAGAAAAACACCTTTAAACGAAAAACAACTGAGAAAAAAATACCAGACTATTTTTGCCAAAAAGGGCAATATAGGTTCTGTCGCTGCTCCGACTGCCTCGCTTCACTTTTCCGGACGAGTCTTTGCCAAACTTGAAAAAAGAAAGATTGAAAAATTTTTCATTACTCTTCAAGTTGGTCTGGGAACTTTTGCTCCCCTGGAAAAAGAAAATCTATTTCAAAAAAAACTGCCTGCCGAGATTTTTAAAGTCACGCCATCAATATTTGAGAAACTTAAAAAGTTGAAGTTCCAAAGCTTTAAACTTGTAGCTTCAGGAACAACTACAGTTCGGGCTCTAGAATCGAAATTTTCAGGGCAAAACGGTTCAACCGGCAAGACAGAACTTTTTATCTTTCCTCCCTATAAGTTTAAAATGGTTGATATCCTTTTGACAAATTTTCACCTACCTAGATCTTCCCTGATGCTTCTGGTTGAGGCTTTTTTACAATATAAAAAAGCAAAAAGGCATCTGGTAGATCTCTATAAAATCGCTATCAAAGAAAAATTCCGTTTTTATTCTTTCGGAGATGCTATGTTGATATTATAATTAAATTTCAAATGTCAAAATCCAAAGATACAAATCAAGCTCCAAGCTCAAAATCTAAACTATTAAATATTTAGGGTTTGGATTTAATTTGATATTTTAGCTTTGAAATTTGGATTTATCCTAGATATGCTAAAATTTTTTAAGGTTATCAAGCGTTCGAGCAAGTCTAAAGCTCGACTTGGTCTGATTAATACGGCACACGGTCAAATCAAAACTCCTGCCTTTGTGCCAGTTGCCACCAAAGGAACAATTAAATCATTAACTCCGTCACAGGTAAATGAAATAGGGCTCCAAACAGCTTTTGTCAATACCTATCACCTAGTTACACACCCGGGAATTACGCTAATTGAAAAAGCAGGCGGGATCCATAAATTTTCTCGCCTTAACTTGCCTTTGATGTCTGACTCGGGAGGATTCCAGGTCTTTTCACTGGCTAAAAGTAAAAGGAACCCTCAGGGTTCCACAAAAAGAGCTGACGTCCGAGGCGAAGAAAAACCGCTGCTCGTTAAAATCTCAGAAAATAGCGTATTGTTTAGATCGGTCTACGATGGCCGACTAATTGAGTTTACTCCTGAAAAGTCGATCGAATATCAAAAAAAGATTGGCGCAGATATCATCATGGCTTTTGATGAGTGTACCGACTATCCCGCAACTTATGAATACGCAAAAAAAGCAATGGAGAGAACACATAAGTGGTTAAAGCGATGCATTATTAAAAAACAGACGATAGATGATAGAAGATCGAAGATCGACATTCCTCAAAATCTAACTTCTACTATCAATCCTCTATCGTCAAAAAATCAACAGGCGCTGTACGGCGTTATTCAGGGTGGAACATATCGAGATCTTCGCAGAAAGTCTGCCGAATTTGTGACCTCCCAGGCACTTGATGGAATAGCCATAGGAGGAGTTTCAGTTGGAGAAAGTAAAAAAGAGATGAGAGAGCAGGTTCGCTGGGTTTCTGATTTTTTACCGGTCGATAAACCCGTTCATTTGCTCGGAGTGGGTCAAATCGATGACATCATAGATTTAGTCAAATATGGTCTAGACACTTTTGACTGTGTAGAGCCTACCAGACTTGCCAGGATGGGAACAATATATAAAATTTCTAATTTCAATCCGCAAGCCCGTGGACCAATTTCCAAAACAGAAGAACTAGATATCACTAAAAGTATTTTTAAAGAAAAACTTGAACCACTCGACATAAATTGCCGGTGCTACACCTGTAGGAATTTTAGTAAAGCCTATCTTCATCACCTTTTTAAACAAAAAGAAATCCTTGCCTACAGCTTGGCCACCTTTCACAATCTCTATGTCATGGAGAGATTTTTCGCAGAAATTCGAGCGCTTATTGAGGAGAATAAACTTTAAAAAAGGAAAAATAAACTATTCAATCACGTTTTAGTCCAAATATAGGAAAACGGGTCTAACTTAAATAGTCTGGAGTTATATTTTAAGGCCACGACTTCATTTGATAGATTATGCAAAGCTAAAACTTTTTCATTTCCATCTCCTCGCAAAAGCGAAAATACCCGTTTATCCAAATTTAAAACTACCTGTTTTGCTCCAGGGTGAAAGGCAGAAAAAAGCTTTCTTTTGCTGATTAAATTCTTCATCGCTGCCAAAACTTTAAACTCTTTGCTACTTTTATCCCAAAATTTAACCTCAAGCTCTCTTAAGTCTAAATTTGTTCTATTTAGATCTCGCTTGATCTTTGTCTTTTGAAAGAGATGGTAATTATTTTCTGCCCCAATTAGCGAAAGATAATAAACCGCAGGAATTCCCCTCATCGAAAAAGCAATGGCATATGAGGAAATAAATCTTTTTAGTTGTATCTCAAATGGTTCTACTGTCCCAAGCGATGATAAAGGATTGTTTAAGGCAGACCACCAAGTGATATTAATTTCAACTACTGTTTGTCCACCTTCTGGCAAGGAACGATAAGATAATTTTCCTCCTTTATTTTCAGCCATCAAACACAGATTGTTTATTTCTGCTTCATTTAAAAAATCTTTTGCTCCGTTGATGCCAACTCCATCATGGACTGCCAAGATATTTAAAAAACTACAATCTTTGTCTGGAGAGCTCATTTTTTCCGCTAATTGGTTGAGGTACTTGCTGTTTCGAGAGTAAAATGCCTCTAAAAGCAAAGGTGGAAGAGCAAAATTATAAACTAGCTGTGCTTCTTTTTCTTTATTGCCAAAGTAGGAAATATTTTCTCCAAAAGGCAGGCTCGACTGAGTGACAATCAAGGCTCCTGGACAAACCAAATCCAACACATTGCGAAAAATTGACACGATCGTGTGTGTTTTTGGCAAGTTTTTACAGTCGGTGCCTAACTCTTTCCAAATATAGGGAATAGAGTCTAAGCGGATAATCCTAACTCCCTTTTGCAAAAGAAATAAAAGAATTTTAATAACTTCTATTAAGATTTCCGAGTTTTGATAATTCAAGTCTACCTGATCGGTAGAATTTTCAACACTAAAGGTCGTCCACGCCCATCTCTCGCCTTTGGCTGTCTCAAAAGGTGTAAGAATTGGTGCTGACCTTGGCCGAAAAACTTTCTTTAGGGCCTCCTGAGGGATTTTGACTTTATCAAAATGGATAAAGTAATCCCAATATTTCTCTTCTCCCGCCAGAAATTTTTGAAACCACTCATGTTTTACCGAAACATGATTCAATACCAAGTCAGCCATCAATCGATAACGTTTCCCAATCTTTTCAACATCCCCCCAAGTGCCAAATTCTTTTTCCACCTGATAGTAATTAGTCACCGAAAACCCCCGGTCTGAAGAAAAAGGGTAAAAAGGGAGGATATGGACGCCACTAATTCCACCTCGCAGGTGGAATTGAAGGAATTTGTCCAAAGTTTGTAGAACCGGTGTTTCCTTTTCATAAAATGAATCTGGATAAGTGATAAGAAAAATGTCTTTCTCATCCCAAAACGGCCTATCCTCGCAGACGACTTTTGTCTTGGCTTCGTTAATTATATTCTTTAACCTTTTCTCTACTTCTTTCCCCTTCACCTTACCGTAGAGAAAAATAAGTTTTTCTAACATTGAGGATTGTGTTAACATAAAACGAATAAACTCCACCCAGGATCTGATTGTACTTTTATCCAAGTCTCTTTTCCCACAGCCGAATGAATGCTATAAGGATTTATTTTTAAACTTTCTCCTTCCTTAAGAAGCACTGTTTTACCCTGAAAATAGATTATTAATTCACCTTTTATAACTTCTAAATTTCTGTGTTTTTTTATGATAATGAGGGCGGGCAAAATCTATCACAGCTACAGCTCTTGTTTGTTTAATAGGGTCTAATTCACACACGATCTCTAAAGGAAATTCGGGAGTATTGACTACTATCTTTTTTCCTGGATAGAGCTTTTTGAGTTCCACAATTACTCTTTTGGGGTTCATTTCACAATTTTATCACACCACACTTATATAGATATCATATCGTCATCTTTTTCACCATTTAGGTCGAATATGGACTAACAGAGTTGCACCAACACCCTATATTCCACCTGCGAGGTGGAATGCGGGCTTACTTAAAACCTCGTAGTAACCTAAAAATGGCATTTTGTAGCATATAATCTATTGCTTAATACTAAAATAGATTTTATGTTGAAAATATGGAAAGAAGGAAAAATTTATTTAAAGTTGGTACATTTTGGCATCTTTGTAATAAAAGCATTGCAAATTATGGAATATTTAAAGATCCCATAAACGCTCAACGCTTTATCGAAACCTTAGACTATTATAATAGCATAGATTATAAGGTTAAATATTCACTTGCCAAAGAAAACAAACTTTATAATTATCAAAATTTATTAATACCGAAAAATAGTTCAATAATAAAAGTATTAACGTATAGCATCATGCCCGACCATTATCATCTCGTAACTAAAGTTATGCAGAGCGATTTGATTTCTAAATATATAAGCGATGTTGAAAATTCTTTTACTCACTTTTTTAATAAAAAATTTAAGCGCAAGGGACCACTGTGGCAATCTCGTTTTCGTTCTATTCTTATCAAAACTAACGAACAATTACTACATGTTATAAGATATGTTTGCGTTAATCCAACAACTTCTAATTTAGTTGAAAAACCCGAGGATTGGCATTTTTCCTCATATAAAGATATGATCACAAATCCTAAATATCTAAAACATTATTTGACAGAAATATCTATCAAAAATCCCAGATCTTTCAAAAAATTTGTTGAAGATAATATTGACTACCAAAAAAAGCTGAAACTAATTAAAAAACTACTTTTAGAATAATTTTTAGAT
>MGAI01000008.1:0-10744 GCA_001789695.1 Candidatus Roizmanbacteria bacterium RIFCSPLOWO2_01_FULL_37_16
CAAAAGGTAGAAATTGTCCTTCGACTTTACCCAGGATAAATGAAGCTGTGTCCCCACTATTCCGATTTTGAACATAATGGTACGATTATAGCAGATTATACTCTTGTAATACTTTTATGGATAATTTCTTGTAACTGTTTATGTAGGATAGGGGAGGCTGCACAAAAAGTAAAGTGTTCTTCACTTTCATTTAAATGATTTTTGTAGTTCGTTTCTCTTCCATAAAAATCGGTAACGACGCCTCCTGCTTCTTCAATCACAATTTGCAATGGTACAATATCCCAAATTTTCATCGATTGATGCAAATACGCTCCTAATTTACCACTAGCAACCATAGCTGCATCATAACAACTATTAGTTACTCTAAGATTTCTTATATTGCTAACAATCTCTCCTAACACCTTCATCTCTCGTATAGTAAACTCTGGTTCTTCTTTATGACTGTCAATACCATAAGAAGCCAAAATTGAAACCAACTCAGTTTCATTGCTAACTTTAATTCTTTTTCCGTTACAAAAAGTGCCGATACTTCTTTCCGCAAAATAAATTTCTTCAAAAAATGGTAAATTTAAACCCCCAACAATAGGAAGATCATCTTTTAACAAAGCGATCTGTGTTCCGAAAAAGGGCAAGCCGGAAATAAAATTTGAAGTACCATCTATCGGATCTATCACCCAAGTAAACAAAGACCTGTTATTAATTACTCCTGTTTCTTCATCTATGACATTATGTTTAGGGTATGCTTTCTTTATTCTGTCTACAATATTTTTTCCAATCATAACATCTGTTTCTGTTAATACTTGATTGGTGTCATCTTTTTTGACAATACCTGACACTTTGCCAAAGTTCTTTTTGGCGATCTCTGCTGCTTCTTTTAGTGTCTCGAAGATAAATTCTTTATATTCCATACTCATTAAAATATATCATAATTTTTATTCACGGAATATCTGGAGAATCTCCTGACGCTTTTTTTCCTCTGAAATGTACAGTTTCATTTTCAAAATTTGTTCTGCCTCATTCCCTTTCCCCGTCTTCACTAAGCCCTTGACAAGAAGCAATAAAGGTTCTGGTCTTCGTAATTGCTCAATCTCCTTGCTCAGAAGTTTTACTATTTCTTGATAATTTCCTTTACGATCTGCGATCACAGCGAGATTATAGAGTGCGTTTAATCTATTACTCCCGGAACTTTCAATGACCACCTCTTTTAAAAGCTCTTGTGCTTGATCAATTTTTTGCAGAGAAAAAAAGGCGCCGGCCAAGTTTATTTTGGCAGCAGATCGATCAACAAAAGCGATTATCTTAGGCTCATTTTTAAGTGATTCCCTAAGATGTCTTGCCGACTGCTGGTAATTTCCCTTTCGTAGGTAATAATCTCCCAAATAGAAGTGACCTTCACGAAAATCATTATCCCGTTTTACCTCTTTGCTAAATAGAGTCAGATCGTTTTTAAACTGAAATCCGGCAGTATAAGTACTCACCGCCATACTAGAAACCCAAATAGTTAGAAGCAAAATAAATATCGCCTTTCCTGCTCCCCTAAAATAGCCAAAAACTTTTCTTCCAATTAATATAGCTGCGACTCCTGCTGCTGGCGCGGCAATAAAACTATAGTGTGGAGAACTAAACCTTGGCAAGGGCAGAATTGAGAAAGAAGGCAGCAGTGTTATAAAGATAAAAAATATTAATTTACTTATACTTGACTTTTTTCCGTTTTTATAAGCAAAAACAACCAGCATTAACAACAAAAAAATAGCCAACCACGGCTTCCAGGCTGTCATGTCCACAGTTGAAGTGGCGTCGCTAAAGTCTGGCTTTAAAGGACTTATAATGTCAACAAGCCTAACGGTGAAAACTGACAGCCGGGTTGCTAAAGCCTCGCTAAAACTTAAATTCTGTATCTTTGTGCTCCAGATTTCTGGAATAGCTCGTAAGCGAAAAACTCCATAAATTATAGCCAGGAGAAAAAAAGCTATAATATACCACAAGTTTCGATGCAAGTTTTTAAATCCCTTGCCCCACTCCCATAAGAAGATAAGAGCGGGAACCCAAAAAAGTGCTGTTTCTTTGGAAAATATTGCCATTAGCCAAAAAAATAACATGCCGATTTTCCAGATCATTTTTCCGGTTTGCTGGGCTTTGACGTATGACGATATTGCTGCAAAGGTAAACATGACAACCAGAAGCTCTGATCGATAAGAAATAACTCCAACAGGCAAAATTGACAAGGGGTGGACGCTTACTATTAAAGCTACTAGGCTACTTTGACTAAAAGAAAGCTCAAAAAAAGTAAGAGCAAAAAAAAATGAAGCCAGACTCACCAGTTGGTATAAAAATATATTGGTTAGGTGATTTCCTTGCGGAATATCTCCATACAAGAAGGCGTCAATGCTGTTTATGATGGTGACTAAAGGTCGATAAAACCCAGTTTCGCCAAAGCGAGTAAAAAAGGCTTGAGGCAGTTTTGCTATAGGCAGTACTGCCCTACCTGCCTCAATGTCTCCATGATCCAGCCAAGTAAAACCATTATTGATAAAACTAGCATGCACTAGAAAAACTATTATTAATACGCCACTTATTAGTAATTTTTTTTTCTCCATTTGTTTACTATCTTATCATTTTTTATCGGTTTAATAATTTTTACATCATGTGATATTTATCACTGAAAAATAAAAATTAAAAGACTATCATACCAACAAAATATATGAATCCAGCAAAAGGATTTAACAATTCAAATAAATGTCAGCAGACTGGCTCAGGCCAGTTTTTTTTTAAAAAAAGAAAGGGGGTGAGAAAATGAAAATAAAATCAAGGTCTATAATTCTTTTTATTCTTTTCGTTGGTTTTATAGTTAACACTATATCCAACGTAAAAGCTGAAGATATTAAACCGGAAATATATGGTGTTCGTATTAATATATACAACCATCTGCTTGGATCAGGTTATGGGACTTGTAGTGTCGAATCACCTTGCGGATTTGAACTTAGAATTTGGGTTAGTGGCAATTTCACTTCCCTTGATCAGGGTGACGTTGACTTCAAGACCGCTGGGGTTTCGCAGTCAGTTGATACTGCTGAGTATGACGATTCCAGAATACTGGCTACTGGGAAATTCGACAGTATTTTCCCTCCCATGGGAGAATATACCGTTGCTGTTATTGATGCTGATGGGAATAAGAGCGATCCTTTTCCGATTGTTAATTTAACTGATTATCCCAAAGATGCACCTGAGTTAATTTCTCCTTCCCATAATTCAGTAATAGTTTCTACACGGCCGACAATTGAATGGGAAGCTTTTCAATCAGATTATGACGCCAACTTAGTTGATCCTTGGTCATATGAGATCAACTTGGAATTTCCAAACATAAACAAGCGATTTACTGCATTTCCCATCCAACCAACTGAAACTAGTATAAGCTATGATGATCCACGTTGGTCTGCCGATGATACCGGACTGCCAGAAGTTTTACCCGACTTAGAGTTGGGTAATATGTATCACATAACTATTCACTCAAATCATTCGGTTGCTTATAATGTGAATTTTGAACATCATCGAAGTGATATTTTTTTCAGAATAGTCGATAAAATCGTAAATATTGATATTAAACCTGGCAGCTATCCGAATTGTTTCAATAATAACGGGAAAGGAGTAATTCCGGTTGCGATCTTAAGCAATGGTGATTTCGATGCTACACAAGTAGATCCAAGTCAGGTGAACTTGAATGGACAGAAAGTAAAAGTTGTTGGAAAAAGCGATAAATTTCTGGCTAGCACTGAAGATGTTAATACTGATGGATCAGAGGATATTGTGTTACAGATTGACGACATAGACAATGCCTATCAAACAGGATCTACCACTGCAACTCTCATCGGAAAAACAAACACTGGCCTAAATTTTGGAGGAACTGATTCAATTTGCATCGTGCCATAAAATAAGTAGAACGATAAGGGAAATCAGACACATCTTTAAGATGTGAGTTGATTTAGTATTTTAGAATATCGATATTTCCTGGATTTTTCGTCAATAAGGTAGGTTACCTTATCAATGCACCAAGAAAAAGCTATATCTCTATTTTCTTCAATGAATCTACACCATAGGAGCCAAACTCAATATCATTTAATGCCCTGTTTGTGGCCAAAAGATGTGCCTCTTCGTCGGTTAAATCTTCCTTTTCATCTAAAACTTTATTAAAATTTGCCTCATATAGAGATCGATGAAATCCTTCTGCCAAAGAGAAAGCTTGGCGATACTTGGAAGAAATTTTTCTTTCATAGATACGGTTTTTTGTCAAAGCAATTTCTGTGACCAATAATTGAATTCTAATTTCATAGGCTCTCATCTTGCCTACCTCATTTTTACTTAAATCGGATGTATTTTTTTTAATCAATTCAAAACTTTTTAATTTTCCCAACGTTTCTCTCAATTCTAAAATCAAAGACTCTAACACAACAACATCTCTAAACGCACTCCTTTGCTCTTCATCTGCGTCTTTTAACCACTCGTAAACCATCTTTTGGGCATCTTCTAGTTTTTGCATAATCTTTTTAAGTTTTTTGTACGGCTTGAGAAACAGTTAAATCCGCCTGGCATTTTGGACATCTGGTCGCGCCTTTGCTGATTAACTCTCGGCAATGTGGACATCTTTTCTTTTCGGGAAGAAATGCTGCAATAACTAAACTTATTGAACCAAAGGCTACTGCAAAAATCAGGAACCACCAGCCAAATACCAAAAACATAATAAAAGAATAATTAAAATACCCCTTTTGAAAAAGTACATAAAGAGATAGCGCGCCTACGGCCATCCATACGATTAACCAGTCATCCCAACCAACTATAGCAAGCAACAATGGTACGCCTGATAAAATAATAAGCGTTTTTCTATTCAACATTTTGTTCATTCACCTCCTATTCTTATTTCTTTTGTTTCTCCTGAAGTCCTAAAAGGGAAATAACAGAGATCGTAAGATACATAAAAAAGCCATAGACGCAAGCCGGGAGATTGAATAGGGAAAAGTCGCTTCCACATTGGACAAAAGAGTTGTTACAACCGCTTCCCCAAAGCTCCATGTAGGAAAGATAGCCGGAGAATAAAACTCCCGCGATAGAGAAGATAAAGACGAGCTTAAGGGCTTTCTTTGCCGTCATGCCCAAATAATAATTCATCTATCTCTTTTAAGCAGTGACAAAAATCACAAAATTGCTTGTTTTTTAAGCAGAGTAATATCTTTTATCCTAATTAAGTGCTTTTTATAGGAAATCAGCCCCTTTTTAACAAGTTTCTCAACCTCACGACTGGCTGTTTCTCGGCTAATCCCGGCAAAAGAAGCAATGTCCTTATGGGTAAAGAGATACTGTATTTGAGCTTCCTGGTTTTTTTCCTTACTAAAGTGCCTGGCTAAAAACAAAAGAGAAGAAGTAACTCTGGCGTGCGCACTACCATAGGCTAGATATTCTAAACGCATCAGTAATTTATCCAAGCCCAGAAGCAGTCGCCTTGCCAAATCCAATACTACTTCTGGTTCTTGTTTTAAAAATTTAAGAACTTTTTCTTTTGGCGCCGAATAAAGTTCGACCGGTGTTAATGCATCATAGTAATAACGGTTTTCTATCTCGGCCAATGTATCCATCATCGGGAAATATGAGCCAGGGGCAAATACATGCAGTGTGATTTCTACGCCCTGGGGTGAAAATGTATATGCTCTGACATAGCCATTCTTAAGATAAAAGGCCTTGCTCAAATCCCTATCTCCTTCGATGATGGTTTCACCTTTTTGTAATTTAAGCTGTGGGAACTTGAGAAAAAAGGAGTCCATCTTTTTCCTAATTTTTCCATCCATGCTGCCCATAGTATACCACTTTTAAGTGATTTGCATCACTGACATTCTAAAAATCTTCTTGTATCCTATGGGGAGGGAAGGGATAAAATGCAGAATTCATACAAAAAAAATTTATTACATCGCTTGAAGATTGCTCGGGGGCATTTTGAAAAGGTAATTAAGATGGTTGAGTATGATGAATATTGCCTTGACATAACCCAACAGACCTATGCCATACAAAATGCCATCAAAAAAATCGATGAAGTGATACTGGAACACCATCTCAAAACCTGCGTTAAGGAAGCAATAGTCAGTGATAAAAATGTAGAGGAAAAAGTACAAGAAATAATTGAGGTTTTCAAAAGAAAATAATTTACCAAATTGATCTAATTAACCTAAACAAATCCCAAGAAACAACCGACAAGTATTCCAAACAAACTACAATATTCAAAAATCAAAAACATTTAAATATTTGTTTATTTGAAATTTGTATTTTGGGAATTGTTTGTATCTTGTGAATTGGAAACTTGGAGCTAGATTATAAATTAGAAATTTTTCTTATGTCTAAATCATTTATTGTTGGAGTTATCATTTTTTCCTTGCTTGTAGTTATCGGGTCTTATTTTTTAGTTTCTGGCGGAAAACAAAATTCAACTTCTGTTAAATTGGTTTCTTATCAATTAAAAGATAAAGAAAAACCTAAAGTCCAAGCTAAAGTCTTATTTAAAGACATGGGGAAAATCAAGGTTTCTGATAAAAAATCAGAAGATTTTGTCGTCAAAAATATTGGGACCAGACCTCTTCAATTTTCTCAAATCTCTTCAAGCTGCGACTGCACCGTCGGACAAGTAATTATAGATGGTAAAGAAAGCGAGGAATTTGGCATGCATTCACAAAGTGATTACGTAGCCGAAGTCGCACCACAAAAACAAGCTAAAATTCGTGTTACCTATAGACCCTACGTGATGCCTGTATATGGACCGGTGGATAGAGAAGTCTACCTGACAACTAATGACCCGGAGAATCCGAAATTGGTGTTTAAAGTTAAAGCATACGTTAAATAATTTCCAATTTCCAATAACCAATTTCCAAACAAAATTCAATTTTCAAATTCTCAAATATCAAAAATAATTCAAGTTTGTTTATTGAAACTTGGATTTTGATATTTATTTGTTTCTTGGAATTTGGGATTTGAAATTTAATTAAAAATTAGTAATTAGACATTATCCATTCGACAGGCTCAGGATAATCCTGAGTGATTATCGAAGGATTAGAAATCTTAATGAATACCAACTTCATATTTGGAATATCTTTAACTGCCTCATTCCTGGCTGGAAATCTGGCACTTTTTGCTCCCTGTTGTATTACTTTTCTTTTCCCCTCATATCTGGGAACGATTTTTAAAGAGGGAAGAAAGATAATGTTCTATACCATCGTCTTTGCTCTTGGATTATCATTTATTCTAATTCCCGTTGCTTTAGGATTCAGGTTTTTTATCTACCTTTTTGACCAATTCCACAAACAAATTTATTATTTGGGTGGGTTTTTTTTGATTTTTATGGGAATTATGACGGTTAGGCCACTTTTTCATCTACCACAACTATTTCACATTAGACAAGATCTGAATAAACGAATAAATATTGGTTCGGTGTTTACTCTTGGAGTTATGTCCGGTCTGTCTTCTTCCTGTTGTGCTCCAGTTCTTTTTGCCGCAGTCACCCTAACCACTCTCTCTCCTACTTTATTTCAAGCACTCGTCGTCTCTTTTGCCTATGTTTTAGGAATAGTTTTCCCTCTTTTTATTCTTTCTCTTTTCTATAGCAGATTAACCGATAAAATATCAGGCAAAAACAGACAAAAAATCTATCGAATATTTCAATATTTAGGGGCTGCGATCTTTACTGCTTCTGGAGTCCTCATTATAGTTTTTGCCTATCTTAATAAGATTCAGATGTATCAGATGGAGGGTTATAGTAGAGCAATTCGCCTGATGGTTTTTGAGCTGGCAAAGAATTTCCAAAATCCGGTTGTGGATTTGGGAGTATTTATGGCAATCGTTTTCATTTTCTACAAGTTATTGAAGAGAAAATAGCAGTTAAGATAGCTTTATTTGATATTTTCCTTCGCTATTTTTTTCTACAATTCCTTTTATCTCTAAAATTGATAAAACGTTTAAAACTTGGTCTATGGATAATTTTGCTAGATTGACGATTTCATCAGATAATTTAGGTTCACTTTGTAAAAATTCAAAAATAATTTTCTCTTCCCCCTCTAACTCTTTTTCCATTTCCGCTTTTTTCTTAGGAACAATTCTCAAGTTAAACTCTTCTAAAATATCATCCACCGAGATAACCAGTTTTGCTCCTTGTTTAAGAAGTAGGTTTGGAGCGGCTGACATTTTCGAGGTTAAAGGAGCAGGTGGGGCAAATACTTCTTTCCCTTGATTTGCCGCATATTTTGCCGTAATCAAAGCTCCCGAATCCTCTGCACCCTCAATTACCACTACTCCCATTGATAAGCCAGAGATTAATCTATTGCGGGCGACAAACAGTCCTTTCTCAACTAACTGGCCTGGCGGAAACTCCGATATGATCACTCCTGCATCATTGATAACCTTCTCATACAGTCTTCTATTAATCGCCGGATAGACTATATCTACGCCACAACCCAAAACAATCACCGTCTTACCGCCGTTGTCGATTGCCGCCCAATGGGCTGTCGTATCAATACCTATTGCCATGCCAGAGACGATGATAAATCCAGACTGTGCTAGCTCTGATGAAAATTTTCTTGCTATCTGAATACCGTAGGGGGTTGGTTTTCTTGTACCAACCACTGCAATTAAGTATCCATTTTCGAAATCGATTGTATTTAGGTTTCCCTTAACATAGAGACAGATCGGTGGATCGGGAATATTAAGCAACTTACTAGGATAATTTTTTTCATCACAAGCAATGGTTAAGATTTCTTTCTGCCTTAACTCATCCAGCTTTTTTATCGGATCAAAACCGGCTCGAAATTCAGCAAATTTTTCTGCCCATTTTGCACCGATGACCTCTTTAAGATCTTTTTCTTTTGCCTCGTAGGCCTTTTTTACGTTACCAAAATAGCTAATTAATGCCGCAAAGCGTGTAGGACCTATACCCAAAAAGTGTGAAAAACCTAGATAATAAGGTAGATTCTTGTCCATTTTCTTCATCTTATCAAGAAGCAAAACAAATGTCTGTAGACTATAATCGACAAAAAGTTGCTAGGCAAGCGATTTAAGATACTTGACCAACTTTGGATGAATGGAGGTAGAAATTTTAAAATAGTCTATTACTTCCCTTGGTTTCACCCATTCTAACTCAACAAATAGTTCTCCTGGCTTTTCTTTACCACCTATAGGTTCGCAGTAATAGTAAATTGATAAAAACTCACGCTTTTCTGGGTAGGTCTTGGCAAAAATAATCTTTTGGACAATAACATCAAGTCCTGTCTTAAGCTTGATCTGTTCTTTAAGGTAAAACTCGAGATCTTCACCATATCCAGGCATACCACCTGGAAAACACCAAGTTAATTTTTTTAGATAGGGATCATTTTGTCTTCTTCCAATAAGAATTTTTTTCGTTTTCCGGTTGTATATGATTGCCAAAACATTTACCAAAAAAACTCCTATCTCCAATTTTTTCCATTCCATATTTACTTACACCACTTGTGAATAGATTATTTCTAACACCTCAATACCTTTAAAAAACATCTCTTCATTAAAATTTTCATTGGCTGAATGAATACTGTCATCAGGCAGAGTAAAACCTGTGAGTATGACCGGTTTTTGGAAAAGTTTTTGCAATACTTCTGCTGCTGCTATTGATCCGCCCGATCGGTTAAAACGAGTCTCGTTGCCAAAAAAATTAGCCAAAATCTCTGCAGTTTTTTTAACATAAGGATTATCAATATCCGTATAAAACGGGTGGTCCTTAGAAAGAACCTTAAGATCGTATTTCACTCCCTCTGGCAGATTTTTCGCGATAAACTCATTCATCAACTTCTCTATTTTGTCCGGAGTTTGACTCTCAACCAAGCGACAAGAGAACTTAACTGTCGCTTTGCTCGGTATCACCGTTTTTAACCCCTCTCCAGTGTAGCCAGAGATAAAACCATTGATGTCAAGCGAGGGATAGATCTTCGCCGAAAGATAGGGTTGTTTTTTATCCAATGAGAGCATTTTATAGACTCCAGCTTCTTTTATCTGTCCTCGATCGGTTCGCGCAATAGCCCTGAGAAGTCCCCTTTCTCTTTTCGAACTAGTTCTGACGTCATCATAAAATCCTGGGATAAGAACTCTTCCTGTCTTATCGTCTTTCATTTTGGCAAAGAGTTGGCTTGCCACAAGAGGCGGATTTAGCACGCGGTTTCCCCAAAGACCAGAGTGAAGATCTTTTGTGCCTGTTTCTATCGTTAACTCAAAATAGACCAATCCACGCAGACCATAAAAAATTTGGGGAATATTTTTTCTAAACATGCCTGTGTCGGTGAGATAAAATACATTAGCCTTTGATAAAATGTCTTTTGCCTCTAAGCTGTACTTTTCGAAATTTGTGCTTCCTATCTCTTCTTCTCCTTCTAATATAAATACGATATTGTTTGTCAACTTGTTTGTCTCGATTAAACGCTTAATCGAAACAAGATTTTGGATGACATGACCTTTATTGTCTGCCACCCCACGGCCATAGATTCTTCCGTCTTTAGTCGTCAGTCTAAAAGGTGGAGACTTCCATTCTTTGACAGGATCTTCCGGTTGAACATCATAGTGTCCATAAATCCCAATTGTTTGCCTCTTACCAGCTTGATCCCGCCTGGATCCGAGATGGTATATGCCAATTATCAAAGGAGAAGGATCATCTTTACCTATAACCTTTACCTCAAAACCCATCGTTTTTAGTTTATTT
>MGAI01000008.1:10767-12578 GCA_001789695.1 Candidatus Roizmanbacteria bacterium RIFCSPLOWO2_01_FULL_37_16
AATTTCTCCACGGCGGTTTGGATCGGTAGAAACGGATTGAATAGAAATAAAATCAGAAAGAAGTTTCAGAATATCAGCCTTAATCATAGCCTATTTTTTTCCAAACATCCATAAAATAGCATTAACCATGTGGCTTAACACTGGTATTTTCTCCCACCATTTTTCTTTTTTTTCTTTTTCAGCCATCAAAGTTTTTCGTAAAAATTAACAGTTGCCTTACCCCAACTCATTGGATATTCACTGCTTTTCAAGGGTTCAAACAGTGGCGAATTAAAATTTTTTGTCACTAAAATTAGCTTGGTCCCTTTCCTTAACAACGCACATTTTTTCTCAAGAGCGATCATTAGCTCGTCATAAAAACACGTCGAGTGAGCAAAAATCAAGTCGGCTTCGGAGATATCAAATTCAAGGAAGTCTGAGTTAACCAGTTCAATAACCTGTTTTTGCTTTTCCGAAGGAAGAATCGGCTTAACCTCTGTCTCATATCTTCTGAAAATATCAACAGAGGCTCGATGCAGATCCTCAATCTCTTCTATTCCTACTAATTTTGAAAAGTCCCCAAAAAGCGAAGCCAGTATCACAGCTTTGCCTGTTCCAGAACCAAGATCATAAAAAATGCCACCATTTTTTGCCTTAGCGTCTTGAAGAATTTGATAAAATCCCTCGGGCGTCACCTCTCCGTAGGTGTGAGCTTTGCTGGCAAAAGAGAGATTCTTTCTAGCCTTGGAAGAAACACTATAACCATCAACGCCTGAATATAAACTCTCAAAAATCGACTTTGTCCGCTGAAAATCCATATTACTTTATAATATATCTTATTTTAGGCGTTTGGATTTACGCAGATTTTAGCGCTATCCAAAGTTAAAAACAACTTTTATATTTTTTTGACGCTACACGGATTTACACGGAAAATAAATAACAAAACTAAAATATATTGTACCATTCCCATGTTAAAATGTTTTTATGAAAGTAATTCCATCTATTTTAGAAAAGGATTCTTCTTCGCTATTTTTCCAAATTGAACGTTTATCACCATTTTTTAAAACTTTCCAAATAGATATCGCTGATGGAATTTTTGTACAAAACAAAACTCTAGATATTGGCAATGTTATCTCAGCAATGAAACAATTTAACAATGAAACAATCAGTTATTTATTATTCGACCTCCACTTAATGGTAAATGATTACTTAGGAGCAACTAAGAAACTAAGTAACTTAGTAGCTAAGAAATTGCTAAGTATCAAAAACGTCTTTATTCACTTCTCTCTCTTCCCTAACTACTCACTACTAACTACTACCTACCCTCAGTTCACTTTCGGACTTGTCCTCAATCCCGAAGACTCACTTGACAAACTTTATAAACTTTATAACTTTAAAACTATTAATTGTATCCAAATCATGTCGGTTAGTCCTGGATCTCAAGGATCGCCCTTCCTGCCGGAAACTCTGCAAAAAATACAGCAACTAAGAAAGATCGGATACAAAAATTCAATCTTTTTGGATGGAGGCATCAATGATAAGTCACTTCTCCAGATTATGAATTTAGAATTTAAACCTGATTTTCTGGTCGTCGGCAGCTACTTAACTAAAAGCAGTAATCTTCAGGAAAATATCGATAGTCTTAAATCCTTTGCTATAGCTTAAACTGCCAAATACCGCTCCAAAATATTGAACAGGGATGTAACCAATATTATAGGATTTATTTGACTTTATTTGACTTTATTTCTTTTTAGTACTAAAATACAAAAAATCCTGACAAAATCCTGAATATTCTGAATTGTTAACCGAAGACATGTATACTTTGCCTCATG
>MGAI01000009.1 GCA_001789695.1 Candidatus Roizmanbacteria bacterium RIFCSPLOWO2_01_FULL_37_16
TAGGAATATGATAGGACATCATAATTTCAGGGTTCCTAGATATAATATTATACTATATTCGACAAAAAATGAGAGTTCATGCATAGATTATATATATTTGAGAGTCTGGAGGTAAAAACTCCCAAGTATTCATCCCAATTCAACTCTTCTCCCCCAACCACTGGACCCTCATCTGATTTTAACCTCGACAACCAAATCAGTATCTTAGACCTTGAGATACTAGGGAGAAACTATGGAGGGGTGGGGGATTAGGGTTTACTGCCGCAGAGCCAGGTGAAGGCATCGAGATTATTATACGGTGTATTCTGTGTTGTTAAAAGAGTACTATTATAACTAGCTAAAGGCACTCTCTGTCTAGTTGCTACTGGACAAGTATTATTAGCTATATCCGGCTTACAGAAATACATAATTAGATCTCCTCCTGATTTATATCCCCCAACAATATAACCATCAGTCGTCATATCCATGCCGTCGGTACCACCGGGAAGGGAAGCATTAAAGTTATTATCTTTTGTTAAAGTATCACTGGTTGGATCGTATGTAAAACTAAGTAACTTATTGCCCGTTGAAACAAAAAGTTTGCTACCGTTGTTATTCCAAGTAATAGTTTTAATAGTGCCGCCTGCTGGTCCATAGTTTTTGATAGTAGTACCACTAAGATTTAATTTATATATATTGCCGTCCCGGCTTCCTCCCCAAACTAAACTAGATGCATCTCCGGGGCGAAAAGACAATCCTTCATATTTTCGGTTGAGATTGGCGATTTTAAAGACTTTAGGCCGGCCATCCTTCGTTTTATTTACCGTATAAAGAGCTGGACTATTCTTATTGCCTACAAGATAAACAGTTGAGCCTTTGTTATCCATAGCTTCGGCGTCGCAGATTCCATCCGAAGAGCAGTATAACGTATTAACTAATGAGACATCTTTAGATGGACTCACTATTATTTTAATAATATTAGATAATTCTTCTCCACTATGTTCATCTATACCGTAATTGGCACAGCCGACTGGCGGCGGTGGAGGAGTGGGAGTTCTGGTTATTTTTGGAGGAGTTGGGGTTATGGTTCTGGTTATTTTTGGAGGAGTTGGGGTTATGGTTCTGGTTATTTTTGGAGGAGTTGGGGTAACAGTAATGGTGACTCTAGTTATTCTAGCTATACATTTGGCATCAGGAAGGGATAAATTACCATTTAAATCAAGAAAATAACCAGTGAAGCTAACTTTAGGAGGAACTTGGTTATAAGGGGTGCCATCATTTTTAAGATTTTTATCTACGACAAAAACTTGGGGATAAGTTAAGTTTCTCGTACCGATTAAGTTGGAAGAGATTGCATTTGCACGATAGATCAAGTGATGGGTTCCGGTTGGACATTGCGTACCTGATATGATGACGTCTCCGCCTGTAGTGACACAGACCGGTTTAGGATTGTTTGGTCCGTAAAGATTATCCAGATTATAGAAGGCGTACCAGTATTCTCGGACAGGATCGGTAGGTTGAGATGATAGGATAGTTGACTGTCCTGTTGACATGATGCTCCTGCTGGTTGAAGCAAAAACGCAGAGAGATTTACGCGGAGGCGTGGGGGTAATAGTAATTGGGGGAGTTGGAGTTTGCCTTTCTGGTGGCGTTAGACTAACTTGTGGAGGACCACAAGGTACAGATTCACTCTTGAATGAAAAAACAACGCTCCCCCAGCTCCCTAAATTGTTTTTGCATCCTACATCAATCTGAACAGATCCACAGTTTAGATTACCTATAGGTATTGTACCGTTAGGATAAGGGACATCGATACGTACTCCATTATCTTGACAGCCAGCGGGAAGATTTATTTCCGAACAGGTGTATCTGTTTGCATATAAAGTGGCTCCAGGACAAGCAGCTGCGCATTTGTCCCACATGCTTTTGGTTATATTAATATCATTGGGACTGACATTTTCAGGCCTTAACCGGTAACAAGCAGGGGAAGGAGCTGGAGTGTGAACATTTGTGGTTAGAGCATAGTTTCTAATTGTTCTCAAGCTTTTATTTATATTTAAGCTATAACCAATGATTAGAGAAAAAAGAATAAATAACAAAATAAAAGACGGGAATAGATATTTAAATTTCTTTTCATTCTTAAGCAAGTCAAAAAAAGAAGGATCTGGGAGCTTATTATCAGTCGACTTTACCATAATTTTAAAGTGTAAGTGAATCAAATAAATTTGTCAAACGATTTTACCTAGTTTCTCTAATTTAGTCGAGATCTAGAAAAAAGTAAAGTCATAAATCAATCTATGGTCAGGTGGATGGATTGGAGGCGAATTTCAAAGCTGTTAACCTTGATTACCAAGTCAACATCATGGACCTTGAGATTCTTGAAGAAAATTATAGAGTGGTGGGGATTAGATAGTGAACCTTCTTTTGGCCATTATGACGATGAGATCGGCTGCGTCTTCGATAGAAAGGCTTGGTCCAGTACGGATTACCAAGTCATAGTGATGGGCTTTTCGAATATCATGACTATAGACTGCTTTTTCAAATTCATATCTTTTAGTGTCGGAGTCTTCGATTCTATTCATCGCTTGAGTCTTGGTTAGATGTTCAAACTCCATCTCCCATTTAATCCGCTGACTCATCTCGCAGATTATCCTTACTTTCAAAGCTTGAGGGAAAAGATTATGGGCGCCTCTTCCAACAAATATGGCATAACCTCTGTGTCCTATGGTTGAGAGTATTTTGACAAGGTGTTTGTAATAAGTCGAGAGCGAGACATAACGTTTACCAAAAAAATCTCCAATTAGCTCATCGATCATCGGAATTTTATTTTCATCTATCTCTTTGATGAGTTTTTTTTCCAGGTGAGTCTGTTTGGCAATTTCGTCGATGATTTCCCTATGGTAAACTTTCCAAGGAGGGCCCAGCTTTTTTTCTACAAGATAGGCGATCGGTCTACCACCTGAGCCCATCTCGCGGGAGATTGTGATAAGAGGCAGGATTTTCCTGACACGAATAAAACCCTTTTTACCTAGCAAGAAATCGCCAAAAATATTTTTGTTGATAAGCGCTATAAACCTTCGCATTGCTTTAGACAATATAACTTAATTTCTACCAAGTCTAACTTGGTTCAACACCTATTTTAGTCTTTGAATTAAAAAAATCAAGCTAGATTTAAAAGATCTTTCTTAGAGAGGCTTTCTCTTTTTAAAGTAGTAAATAAGTAGCAGCGCTGGAATCCAGATGACAGAGTAAACGGCAAGCCAGATAAGTGCTGTTCCTATCTTTCTCATTTGATAAATTAGAGATCTGACAGCCTGTCTGAAGATGACAACCGGGCGCCAAGTTTCTGAGGGAGCGTAGGGGAGCGCGAGCTCGTCGGTTGAGAGATAGACGGTGAGGCGGGCTAGCTTGGCACTTTGTTCGAGATATTTTTGTTGGCCAATGACAGCGTCGATTTCTGCTTGTAAGTTGATGATTTCGCGCTGGACCTGAAGAATATCTTGAATCTCCGTAGCTGCCTCTAGAATTTCTTCAAATTTGGCTTTAGTTTTTTCTAAAGTCTCAAGTCGAGCTTGGTTATCGACATATTGGTCGGTGACGTCCTCTCCCATTAAATTTTCTGAGATAACTTTGACAGCAACGCCGCGAAATAACTCAAGAGCCTCCTGAAGTCTGTTGGACGGGACGCGTACAGTGACGGTTGCAGTTGGGGCGTCTTGAGGATTGTTGAGGTTGCTGTTGACCATGTAACCGCCAAAACTTTGAGCGGTTTGAATGATTTGTTTTTGTGCTTCGGCGACGTTTGTGACCAAAAGCGAGAGATAGGATTCGCTGATGACTAACCTATCGGAGACATCTGAGGTAGGGGCAGCTTCTTGTTGGGGAAGCATGTAATCAGGTCGCATCCCTAAATCAAGACTTTGTGGTGCGACTTTCATACCGAGAGCAGGGCTGTAATCAGCACCACCAGAATAGGTTCTTTGGTAACTTAAGGAGGATGAGATATATTTTTGGAATAGAAAATAAAAGACAATTAGAAGTAATATTGAGGTAAGTTTATTAGCTTTAATCCAGACAATAATTCTATTCATAAAATCTATTTAATAAATTTCAAATTCCAACTCACAAGATACAAAGAAATCTCAAAATCCAAAATATTTCAAATGTATTTTTATTTTAAGATTTGATTTTTTATTTTTTGGATATTGTTTGTATCTTGGAAATTGGTTATTGGGATTTATGACCTAACTATTTCCACTTCCATCAACCATGATTCTAGATTAATTCTTTTTACCACAAAAGTCAAGCCTTAAAATTGCACAATAACTTGCAGATAAAAATACTGTTAGAGCTTGCTAAATTTGTACTTATTACCTATAATGCCCAATATGTCTAGCGAGAAAATCGATCCAAGTCATTTAATGGATCGGATGGTTGAGTTTGGCGAATCTCCGATTGCTAACTACTTTATATTTGAAGGGCCTCTAAGTGAATCTGAAAGGTTAATAAGTGTAGCAATTGGTATTTTTCCTCCATTCAGCATAAGTAATAAGCAAGCATATATAGTAGTGTCTGCCCATCCAGATGATAGAACAAATGCTGGATATTACCACACGAGAATTAGAGAATTAAACTTAAGTCAACGAATAATTGATCTAGGCATACCTGATTTTCCAGAAGATAGAGAAAAATTTACAAGAGAATGTAGAATAAATGGTTGGCCAATAATAGCTATTTTTTTTGGTCAATATGCTGATACAAATGAAGAATTTACTGCTCTTTCCTGCATTGCTGGTATTTCGCCCCAAACAGCCTTAAAAAAACTCAAAAAACAATCTCAAGAGCGTTTAATTAGTTTTCAATAAACTAAACTGTTCCTAGTTTTTCAATACGTTAACATCGGGTCTAATCTTTAGATCTTATTAAATCGATCTAATCTCTTTTGCTTTCAACCTGCTGAATCTTCAAACGATGGTTAAAGTATTTAATAAGTGATAATACAACTTTAAGGTGTAATTTTTATCCTTATATCAGACTAAACAAATTTTGAAGAAAAAATATATTATAATTTTGTGGCATTAGGAGGCGTCAGGGGAGAAGCTTCAGAAAATTTGATCTCAAATTATGGAGCGGCGAGCGTTCTTAAAATTATCATTTTTTACTTTAGTTAGTTTAGGACTTGCTGCCTGTGGGGTAAAACCAACCGAACTAGAGGCGACTCCAACGACCATACCGGCAGAACCAACTCTTGATTCTACTTCTGAAAAACCTCCATATGTGGATGCAGGACTTCTTGAGTACGGAAGAAGACTCGACGGTTGGCAGATACTTAATTCAGTTAAGATGATAGAGGCTTTCCCGCAACTGGAATTGATATCTAGAATTTTGCATAACCAGGAAGACCCAAGAGAATTTTTTCCTTTTGCTAAGATTCCTTTAACTCTTTCTACAGCTTGGAAAAAGCAGCAAAAAGACGCCTTTCTGATAAATGAAGAGTCTGGCAAACAATCAGGTTTAGTCGTAATAGTCAAATTTCCAGATAAGGACACGCTCATCCTGCCCACTATCTACGATCTAGACGTTAAACTTTTCTCAAAACCAGAGTGGAGAGAGCAAAAAAATCTAGATTTGGCACTAATCACCTCAACTCTTTCACATCTTGCTGATTTTAGTAACATCAGCAGATTATATGTTGAGCAAATTCTAGAATCTCGAGGCGTAACTTTCACGTCCTTAGACCCCGCAGCTTTTATACCTCCAGAAGACTACGTATTAAGCGCTATCTGTCTATGGCTTTATTTTCAAGAAGCCAGAGCCCGACACAAAAACGGATTTAGAGATTTTTTCGACAAATCTTCCTTGGTTAGGCATAGGTCGATTCTTCTAGCAAACTGGCTATTGGACTATAGAACTCAGTACGGTGTCGATCCTCCCGAGCCCAGTCTTGTAGACCAAGCAAGGAATCTAATAGAAAGCCTCGGGGAGCGAAATATTATAGAATATAATCCACAAAAGGGATATTATGATTGGGTATCAGGATTCCCGCCAGCCATAAATTCCGAACTAATAAGCCTCTGTGAAGAAATTTTTGGCTATCAAATACAACCTTTTTTGTCTAAACCAGAAACAATGTTGGAGTCAGAAATTATCTTGGCTAATAGTCAATATCTTGCATCAAATTGGTTAGCGGACAATTCTCTAGTAGAGAGGTCAAAGTTGCAGTTAATCTAGTTATTGATATAGACCAAAAAAGAAGCGCCTTTCACCGCTCCACGTGTTAAGATAATTAAATATTTAGGATAATTCTTTATCAAGAAATATTTTATAAGTTTGATTCCTTTGGCTGGAATTGTTTTTCAAAATAAGGTCGACTAAAGTCTGCAGCATCTTTTGAAGGAACTTCTATTCTACCTTCTGGTTCATTGTTATCTGGAACTGTCCATCTTCCATCCGAAGTTACGGTTAAAAAAGTCATTCTGTAAGTTATATAGTTTCTTCCACCTATTTGATTGGTTACGGATTCGGTAGCTAAAAGTATTGTATAAGTGTATATCCCCTGTTCACTTCTACCCACCTGTCTTAGACCCAACAACCCCGAGTATATTCCCACAAATGAGGAAAAGGCATTAACGTGTTCTAGCACTCTCGTATCCGGTAATAGATCTGGATTGGCCATAATTAAGTGAATATTTTATCTATTTATTGAGCAAAAATCAACTTGGCAGACAGGCGCGGTATTTAACAGCGGGGATCGGGGTTAGAATAAAATTTGATTTGGCAGTTTCCCGGGAGATTTTCAGCCATGTAATTATACCAGTATTCTACACCTTTGGTAAAGTTGGTGACTTCGAGGCAGTGATTGTTTACCCACTTCGATGCACCCCAGCGATATTGGCAAGCCCAAAGCGCGTAGTTTGCCGGGTTGACCGATCGCAAACCAAATAGACATTCCATTTGTTCGCAGATGGTTGAACTAGGCGGCAAAAAGGTATAAGAATCATCTTTGTTTAGTCTATAGAGACAACCTAGTTTTTGGGCGCTGGTTGCTCCTCCGGCAGCTGATTCTTCAATCCACAAAGCTATGACATACAAAGGATTAAAACCATATTTTATTGAATATTGTTGTACAGTTTGCCAATCGTCTTTAAGTTTTGAAGCTTGCCAGTAAGAGGGGTAATAAGTTTTCATTCTTTCGTAGGCCTTGTCAATTCCCGACTGGGTTGCCTGGCAGTTTTTGTTGCGGTAAGGCAGCGAATAATATTGAGTACCTGAAAAAGCACAGATTTCTTTGGTTGTGGCTGGTAAGGCAGTCGAACCTCCAGGATATCTTTCTTTTGAGTTGGGTAATCCGCTATCCATCGCGCTACAGCCGCCTGCAGGTGGAGGAGTTGGCGTATCACCAGTCGGTTCGGTAGGTGTTGGGGTATTTGGGCTGGGAGTTTCAGTTGGGGGAACAGTCGTTGGTGTTGGTTGTGGGATCTCGGTCGGAGTTGGTATTGCGGTTGGCCAGATACGGAGGGCAATAAGAAGCGGTAGGTCGATAAAGAAACCAGATGGTCGTTTTCTAGTTGGAACTGGAGTTATAGGAGCTATGGGAGGTGGAGTGGTTGGAGTTGTGGGATTGGATAAAACATAGATAAATCCTGCGACAAAAAGTACTAAGACAATAATAAAGACTCTAGAATTGACCATAAAGTCAAATATATAACTTTATAAAATACTCGTCAATAGGGTGTGCTTGGGTTGAAATCTTCCTGCGGGAATGTTAGACTTGTCTCAACTTAAAGGGTGATCTAAAAATGAAAGTCTTCTTGAAAGTCGTTCTACATGGACTCCCAATCTCAATGATTCCAAAATGTATTAATCAAGAAAAAGGAGTTGAAGTGATACGTTAAACAAATATTAACACATAATCTTTTAGTCAAAAGGATATCTTTCAAATTACTAGCAGGCTATCTCGTGATATAATTATCATCCCAAATAGTTATGTTGAATGAAGCAGTAAGCCAACCAGTAAGACTACCGGAAATTAGTCAGCTAACTCATAAAAAAATTTTGCTTATCGGTATCGGTGGAGGTGGAGATATTCTAGGATGTCTGCCTTTAGCTAATTATTTGCAGGAGAGAAAAAATAATGTAATTATGGCAGGTTTAAGCTGGAAAAGAAAAGACTACGATCCTCAAGCGGGCCCAAGAAGAATCGATGAATTTAAAAACATCAGGAAGTATAACAGTGCAGTGGGATGGGTCAACGAGAAAACCCGGACCATCAAGGGATACAAACACATTGAAGCCGACCTCATTAAGTTAGTTGAGGCGCCAATCATCACTATTAGTATCAACGCTGGATTTAGAAAAACATTCCAGGGAGTAAAGCAGTTTGTGAAAAAAGAAAAAATTGATTTGGTTATTGGTATTGATGTAGGCGGCGACGTTCTATTAAAAGGTGATGAGTCGACTGTCCGAAGTCCGATCTGTGATGCAATAATATTGGCGGTTTTGGCACATTTGCCAGACACATATCTAGGAGTAATCGGGTTGGGAGCTGATGGAGAGTTGCCTTTGTCAGATTTTATTAAAAGATTTGAGTTGATAAAGAAAGAGCAAGGCTTCATCGGCTGTAGGAATTTTTCCAACCGCTGGTGGATCAATCTAAAAAATATAATTGATCAAGCCAAAACCGAGTCAAGCCGTGCGTTAGTTAGCGAGATAATCAAGCATCCGGAAAAAGAAAGAGAACTTACTGCTTTGACAATTAACCGAAATAAAGCTATAAATCAGTTAGATAATTTTAAGATAACTAAGATAGATCTTCGTAGCAAAACGAGAATTGGAGAACTTTCAATCTTGACCTGTCTTTTTTTCTTTTTTAAACCAAAAGTAGTCTACAGACTTAATCTATATAGTTGGTATATAGAAAGATTTGCTTCTGTCTGGAGTTTGAGAAAGGAGATGAACAGAAGAGGTCTGACTACCGAGATTGACGAAGGAAACTAAACTTTGCAGCAAGAAGTTCAGGCAAGGCTGACCGAGAGTTATTCTCCAGCGCTTCCTGTAGAGGAAAATAAGTAGGAGTCTGCCAAAATATACTATCGTCTGCTGGTTGAAAATCAGGATCAAACTCCCGAGCTATTTTTAAATACTCTACTTCTGAAACCGGTAAAAAGCCAAAGCCTCCTGGCTTGGGATCGGCAGTATCAGTTACTTCCAAGATAGACGTAGTGGGAGGGCAAAGATTTATTTCACCATCCTTTTGACGGTAAAGGGGATAGTTGTAGACAGCAAGTCTTTCTGGATCAAGGCTACATTTGGCAAAAAGGAAGTTGTTAGAAAAGGTTATATCAATCCCAGCTAATCTGGTTAAAAATTCTACGACCATAGGTACAGGAGCAGTAGTGGAAAAATAGGCTAAAGAGTCGATGACTAATATCGTTCCACTATTTGCAAGTTCGAGCAAATGTTCAAAGCCTTTTTCGTCAAAGTTGCCTTCTTGATAAAGTTGGAAAAGCGCTTCGACGAGAAACATAACATCTTTAGGATTTGCTTCGATTTCTGTCAGTCGATCAGTCGTGGCAACAGGCATTGAAAGTCCATCAGCTGATTTAACTGTGTCTTCAGATTGATTGTTGAAGCGGCCAAGTTCACCGCTGTTGCAGAAGATTTTATTAGGTATTTTTTCTTGATTTAATAGTTGGGCTGTTCTCAAGATCGCGGTTGTTTTTCCGGCTCCCATTCCTCCCATGACCATAATAATTCCACCCCTATCTTCAGCCTGAAGTTGGGAGATTTGTTCTCTCACAATAAGCGTAGTTTGAATGATTTGACCGGCTATGAGCGGGTCGCGTGGGTCAACTTCTACTAACTCGTCTAGCGTCAGCAAACCTTTGCTTCGTTGAGCTTTTGTTCTTTCTCTTATAGCATCCAGAGCTGGTGGGAAATAGGGGTGAGCAGTAATGTGAGGTAGAACCTGAAGCGATGCGAAGGGATTTTCGGCTTGATCTTTAAAATGAGGTTGGAATTGAGTTATAGGAATTAATCTATTTTCTAAAGCCATAAAGTGATAAAACAATTACAATAGATAAGCTGCTACAAAAGTCTAAAATTAAATTGGGGTTAGTATATCATATTCACCTAAAGTAGCGTTAAGGGCATGCTTTGGCTGGTGCTTCTATTATTTAGAAGCAAAATTTGTTTTATTTGCTATTATTATAAAATGAAGCCGGTGGTTGATAAATACGGAGAATTTTGGCAATACTTAACACAACCCCAAAAGGATCTCATACTCGAGGGACAGTATCTCATAAACGAGGTTAACAAGGAAAATATCTATAGATTCAAAGACTACTCGTTTTTGGTCTTTCCTTTTGCCAAAGCTTATGAAGGATTTCTCAAGCAACTTTTTAAAGACGTCAAGTTTATCTCACATCTCGACTATATATCAGACCATCTGCGGCTTGGTAAACTCATGTCTCCCAATCTGATAGTAAAATTAGGGGAGAGATCGCTTTATAAAAAAATGAAAGAAGCAGTAAGCGCTGATTTTGCCGACAGAGTTTGGCAGACCTGGAAATTGGGGCGAAATCAGATTTTTCACTATTTTCCGCACAACCTAAAAGCCATAAGTTTTGACGAGGCTGAAAAAATCATCGGTCAAATTATTTTGACGATGGAAGAAGCATATATAAAGTTAAAAATAGACAATAGAAAATAGAAGATGGAAGATAGATTAAAGAAGATAGAGGGTAGAAGCTAGAAAAAATCAAACCTCAATCTTCTAACTTCAAAAATCCATCATCTATGATCAATCATCTATCGTCAAAAATATCTATGAAAGGTCTTACCAGCAAAAAAGCAGAGCAGTTACTAGATCAGTATGGACAAAATATTATTACGGAGCAAAAGAAAAAGTCAATATTCGTAAAATTTATTGGACAGTTCAACAACTTCTTAATAATTCTACTAATTTTAGCAGCTATTCTCTCATTTTTTGTCGGTGAAAAAGTTGACGGAAGCTTAATTCTTGGTATTGTTTTTTTAAATGCGCTTTTTGGCTTATATCAGGAAAGTAAGGCTGAAGCCGCAATAGAAATGCTAAGAAAAATGACAATTACAAAGGTGCGTGTTATTAGAGACGATAAAGAGCAGGAAATAGATAGCCGTTATCTAGTGCCGGGTGACGTTATCTTCGTTGAGGAAGGACTTAAGATCCCAGCTGATGGGAAAATTATTGAAGAGAAAAATCTTGAGATAAATGAGGCTGCATTAACCGGTGAATCCCTACCTGTAGATAAAAAATTAAAGGACTCCATCTTTACAGGAACGATCGTGGTTAGGGGCAGAGGTTATGCCAAAATCACTTCAACCGCGATGCTGACAAAATTCGGAGAGATTGCAAGACACATTGAAACTGTAGAGAAATCAAAAACCCCACTGCAAAAGAAACTTGAAGTCTTAACTAAGACAATCGGAATTGTAGGAATAATCCTTTCACTTTTAGTTTTTAGCTTGAGCCTTTTGCAGGGAGCGGAGTACTTTCCATCCTTCCTTTTAGCAATATCGTTGGCAGTTGCTGTTGTTCCAGAGGGGCTACCGGCGGTGATGACCATTACTTTAGCGCTAGGTGTCAAAGAAATGGCGAAAAGAAAGGCTATAATTAGAAAACTTTCAGCAATTGAGGCTTTGGGAAGCATTACCTTGATTGCGACAGATAAAACCGGAACACTAACAACCAACAAAATGAAAGTGAGGGAAATTTATGTTGATGAAAAAATTTATGAGGAAAGCATTCCTCCCAGTCTATCTAATCACCCTTTTTCCAAGCTACTTTTGAATGGAGTTCTTTGCTCGACCGCTACTTTGGTATTTGTCCATGATCATAACAGTTACGATGTTTTAGGTGATCCGACCGAAGGTGCATTATTATATTTAGCCCAGAAGACGGGGCTTATTCCTGAGGCGGTGAGAAAGGAGTGGAAGATTATCGAGGAGGCTCCATTTGATAGTGTTACAAAACGAATGACAGTTGTTGTACAAAAAATTAGAAGTGAGAAGTTAGAAGTTGGAAGAACATCACATCAAACCTCCAACCTCCAACCTCAAACAATGGTGTTTAGTAAGGGTGCGCCGGAGTCGATTCTTGAAATATCTGATTCGATATTGATGGGAGAAACTATAGAAAAGCTGACGCCTACAAAAGTTAAAAAAATTGAGAAAATCATGGGACAGTGGGCGAAGAAAGGACTAAGAGTGTTGGCTTTTGCATATAAGCAAGTTGGAGGTTCGAAGTTAGAAGTTGGAAGTGAAAAGATAAAATCCTCAAACATGGTGTTTTTGGGCATGGTCGCTATCCACGATCCACCACGACCTGAGGTATTAGAAGCTTTGTTAAAAACCAAGCAGGCTGGTATCAAGACGGTGATGATCACAGGTGATAATGAGATCACAGCAGAGGCGATTGGTGTTTCAACTGGTTTTATCAAGGAAGGCGATGAGATTTTGACGGGCAAGCAGCTTGATGAATATTCCGATGAGGAACTTTTGCAAAAATTGTCAAAAGTAAAAGTCTTTGCCCGGACAACCCCGTTTCATAAATCTAGGATCGTGAAACTCTATCAAGAGACGGGGGAGATAGTCGCTGTGACCGGTGACGGTGTCAATGATGCTGTAGCCCTAAAACAGGCAGATGTTGGTATTGCCATGGGCCTTATCGGGACTGACGTTGCGCGTGAGACTGCCGATATGGTCTTGACCGATGATAATTTCGCTACAATTGTCAACGCCATCGAGGAGGGTCGCAATATCATCAAAAATTTGAGGAATTCGATTAAATATCTTTTGGCTTGTAATGTATCAGAAGCATTTTCTCTAATTATTGGACTGATGCTTGGTATCCCCAATCTGTTTTTTGCCATCCAGATTTTATATATCAATCTGGTGACCGACGGAGTACCGGCTTTAGCTCTTGCTTTTTCTCCCGGGCAAGAACATGTCATGAAGCAACCTCCGCAAAAAGAGCTTGAACTTTTATCTTCATTTGGGAGAAAATACATTTTCGGGATAGGGATTTTAGGAACGATATTTGTGATTTCTTCCTATTTTATCTTTATCGGTGGTGAGCAGTTTCGGCGTACCGCGGCTTTTTCGGTTTTGGCTCTGATTCAGTCTTTTATTTTTGTTGATCTTTGGTTATCGCATCAGTCAGTTGGCAAACATCTGAAAAAAATTATTTCTCCTATTTTTTTCTTCGCTTTTTTAGTCCCATTTGTCACCCAATACACAATTGTCAAAGTTCCCGCTTTTGCACGACTATTCCAGGTAGATATCGTTTCGACTCTTGATTATCTCAGTTTTATAATCATGGCTTCGCTGATTTTATTTGCTACCAAAGCACTAAGAAAGTATCTGGGGCATTAAACTCCCTAACACCTTCGTTATGTAACTTTTTTTGCCTTTAAGGAGTTAGAGAGGGAAAAGAACAAAGGTAGAGTGGGCAGACAGTATCACCATAGGAGACTGGATCTCCATAAGTTATGGTTCCACCTTTACAGACTGGTGGTGATGGGCAGATGGGACTAGGAAAGGGCCCAACGCCTAAAGGAAGACCTTTGTAAGCTGGTGGGTTGACGCTGTCTGAAACACTGACCACGACCTTAAAGTATCCCGCTTGGGTAGGAATACCGGAGATATTACAGGAGATAAAACCGCCTGGTCTTGGTGGCATTATTCCAGTAGTCATAGGATAGATGCTTATTGGTGCTGCGTTAAGTTGGCAAGGACCTTGGGTTATTCCAGGTGGGAGTCCTTCGATTTTCATATCCAACGGATCCTGATCTTTATCTAAAGCGGTGATACTTGCCGAATAGTCATTCCCCAATTGGCCATAGGGAAGATATGAAGTGATAATGATTGGCGTTGAATTGAAGGGAGGGGTTGGAGTAATAGATGGAGTCAAACATTTTGACATGTTTTCGCAGCTTTCGAAAGCTGCACGATAAAATTCGGCCTCATTCAGACAATTTTTACTCCTAAATTCTCCGCGGCTATTATCATTACAACGAAAATTTACCCGTCGAAAGGTATTCTCCTTTCTTTTACCGCATCTGTCATGATAGGAGATATTTTTTATTCCAGTCAGACAAGCCGGAGGCATTGGCGCTAAAGTAGGAGTAATTGGTGTTTGAGCTTTAGAGCTAAGAGTCCAAAAATAATAGACATAAGCAAACATGACGTAACCTGTGTAGATAGTAATAAAGAAAAAGATGATTTTTTTTAAGAAGCTCATAAATTAGTGTCTATTATTGAATATAGGATAAAAAATATTTTTGTCAAGAGGTAAAAGACTATATAAAGACTTTAATAGTAATAAAAAATCTTCCACAACTTTCCACTCGCCTTTTTTCAGTACTATTCGAGTATTAAATTTTATATCCTCCATATCTTCCTTCAACACTAAAATCTTATCTGTTTGCTCAATGTAAATAAATAACTTACCCGCCATCACTTACTTCTCGCCTTAGTTCATTTGAACTGCGGCTCGAAGAGCGTTGATTGGCGGGTTTAACTCTCATTAATCTTGAACAAACCAAGAAAGTGAGAGTAAAAAACGCACCGAGTCCTCAGAATTGCCTTTGGACTCGGTAGCGCGTAAG
>MGAI01000010.1 GCA_001789695.1 Candidatus Roizmanbacteria bacterium RIFCSPLOWO2_01_FULL_37_16
TTTTCCCTTCAACTTCAACCACAGCTTTTCCTTCTTTTCCTTCTTTAATCAAGTAAGGAAGCCATTTTTTGTCGTAGCGGACTGATTCATCATCGAAATGTCGTCCCATCAATCTCTTAATCGAGAAAATTGTTCTTTTAGGATTGATTATAATTTGACGCTTTGCCACATCACCGACTATTCTTTTAATCGGATCAACCACAGACGGAATTACGTTTCGTCCTTCTTGTGAATGAATAATCTTAGGCTTTCCAGCCTCCATTACAGCTACAGCTGAATTTGTTGTTCCTAAATCGATCCCAATTATTTTTGCCATATTACTTAATAACAATTAATAACTGAAAATTGACTCTGTCAATTTTCATCCCGAACTTGTTTCGGGATCCCGTTAATATCAGATCCTGAAATGAATTCAGGATGACAAAAAAATTCTTAATCTTTTAATTTTTTTGTCACCTTAACTTGTGCTACTCTTAAAACTTTCCCTTTATATAAATAACCTTTTCTTAATACTTCATTAACTATGTTGTCCTCGTTTCCCTCGACTACGTCAATAGCTTCAGCAGTATGTGGATCAAATTGTTTTTTCAGAATCTGAATTTCTTCTAATCCGATCTCCTTAAGGGTTTGGGTAAATTTATCTTTAATAATTTTAAGTCCTGGATCTTTAACAAAGATTTCTGCTTTATCAAGATCGTCTAAAAAGGGTAAAAGTTTAAGAATAGTTTCGGAATTTGCCACTTCCATTAATCTGTTCCTCTCGTCTTTTACTCTTTTTTCATAATTTTGATAATCTGCTAAAGCTCTTAGGTATTTATTCTTATAACTTTCTCTTTCATTCTTAACTTTTTCTAATTCTTCGCTTAATTTTTTAATAGCCAGATTTTCTTCTTTATGGTCTTTCTTAATTTTGTGTCTATCCATTTATCTAGCTTCTAACTTCTATCTTCAAATCTCTAATTTATAGTCCTTGAGCTTTAACGATATCACCAATAAGCTGTGAAATATATCTAATTTGAGGACTGATTTCTTCATAATACATTCGCTTTGGCCCAAGCACTCCTATAATCCCTTTTATTTTTTTACCCTCAAATTCACCAAATATACATCCGCATGATTCCAATATCGGATCTCGAAAGTCCTCTTCTCCAAGTAGATATAAGATATCTTCATCTAACCTGTAAAACTTGTCAAGCACCCTCTCCCAGTAGTCGACCTCGTCTAAAAGTAAAAATAAGTTTTTAGAAAGTCCCAAATCTAAAAATTCTGGTTTCGAGAGCAGATTGCCTACACCAGCATAATAAAGGTCTCCAAAATTTGTTGCGGATAGTGATAATAGATCGGTTTTATCAGCAAGAGTTTTTGTTGCTTGTTGAAGAAGTCTGTGCGCTTCCGTTCTCTCGTCCCAGACGCTATTTTTAAAAGCGACTTCATCTGTTGTTGAAAGTTCCTTGGCTTTCATCAGGTGTTTGATATAAAGTCGAAAGCCTTTAGCCGAAGGTTCTCTTCCTGATGAGAAATGGGTTTTTTTAAGATAACCTTTCTTGGTTAATTCAACCATCTCATTGCGAATAGTTGCGGGTGAAACACCAAGTTTATACTTTTTCTCTAAAATTTCAGATCCCACTGCTTCAGCATTTTCTGTATACTCTTGAATAATTGCTTTTAGAATCTCTACCTGACGTGGTGTAAGATCTTCCATAAGAATTATCACGCTCAGCGTGATTTAACCACGCTTAGCCTGGTTAGCAATAATATAACAAGTCTGCTAAAATAAGTCAAGTCCTAAATATAATACAAATTTACGAATATCATGCAAATGCCGCAAATTATTCTAATTCAGATATTATTCGCATAATTAGTATCATTTGCATAAAGATTCGCATCATTCGTATTAAATATTATGAAACTAGGTGCCCACCAATCTATTGAGGGAGGCTACCATAAAGGTCTAGAAAGGATTAGAAATATCGGGGGCAATTGCTTGCAGATTTTTTCAACGTCTCCGCGTGGTTGGAATTCTCCTAGCATTGATGAGATTGTAGCCACACAATTTAGAAATCGCAAGTCTGAATTAAATATCGATCCAATTTACTTCCACGCCTCATATCTTATTAACTTAGCAGATAATGGAAGAGTCGGAAGTTTGTCTAAACTTTCATTAATCTCAGAATTATTCGTTACGCCAAAATTAAATATAAGGGGAAGCATCGTGCATCTAGGTTCCTTTAAGGATTCACATATGCCATCTTGGCTCGATCGAGCCAAGATGGTGCGTGACGATTTAGAAACCAGATATGCTCCACTGATTAATAATATAAAAGAAATTTTAGAACAAACTCCCGAAGAATCGTTATTTATTATCGAAAATGCCGGAAACAAAAAAATAGCTCAACGGCTTGAAGAAATCGCCATAATAGTTAAGAAACTCCAAAATGCTAGAGTCCGGGTATGTCTTGATACTTGCCATCTGTATTCTGCCGGTTATGATTTATCCTCAGCTAAAAAATTAGATGATTTTCTTTTAATGTTTGATAAGCTGATTGGGTTTGAAAAACTTGAGGTGATTCATGTAAACGACAGCAGAGATCCATTTAATTCAGGAAGAGACAGACACGCAAATATCGGAGAAGGAACAATCGGCTTAAAGACTTTCCAACTTTTACTCAATCATCCTATACTTCAACATCTACCCCTTATCATTGAGACACCTGGCTTTGATAAAAAAGGCCCAGACAAAAAAAATTTAGATATATTAAAAAGTCTCATTTAGTTTTATCCCTCTTATTTAATAATTTAATCAATTCTCCTAAATAATGCCACAAAGGAAACGGGGGATCATCTATTGGAAACCAATGCCAGCCTTCACATTTTTGAGGTTCAATATTTTTGGGTTCTTCAGATTTATTATCTAAAATTGCAAAGTAATATAAAATGACGTGATGCTCTGGATCAAAGGCTTCTTCTGTCCAAACATATCTACCAGGAAAGATATCTAACCCACATTCCTCTTTTACTTCTCTAACTAAAGTAGCAGTTAATTTTTCACCCCATTTTACGTGTCCTCCAGGTGGATAGTAATAACCTTTCCCCGCAACATTTTTTCTTTTTCCAAGAAGAATGTGTTGCTTACCATTTATTTTTTTTAAAATCACTGCATTCACTGCCAAGTAAGGTCTTCTCTTATATTCTTCATCAAAAAGGATTTTTCTCATTGATTAGGTATAATTTTACCATGATAAAATTACCAGAAGCTGTATCAAATTTCATAAATATTTTTAATAAGAATAATTTCCAAATATTCGTCGTAGGTGGCGCTGTTAGAGATATTTTAATTGGTAAAAATCCTCTTGAGGTAGGGGATAACTGGGATTTTGCAACTAACGCTACTCCCGAAAAGATTTTAAAATTATTTCCTAACGGATTTTATGATAACAAATTTGGAACGGTGGGAATTCCTTTTAAAAAAAACGGTACGACAATTGTTTTTGAAGTTACCACCTTTCGCAAAGAAGGTGAGTATAAAGATCTCCGCCATCCGGAAAAGATCGAGTGGGCTAAAACAATCGAAGAAGATTTGGCCCGACGTGATTTCACGATTAATGCCATAGCCTTTCGACTTACTTCGTTTGGACATTCGGCCAAGCTTGGTCGAAAACCTCAGGGTAAACCAACTTATGAATTAATCGACCCCTATCAAGGTCAAAAACATCTTAAACAAAAACTTATTGTAGCGGTTGGTGATCCAGATAAAAGATTCTCAGAAGACGCTCTTCGTTTAATTCGCGCGATCAGGTTTGCTTCAGAGCTCGGTTTTTTAATCGAAGATAAAACCAGACAGTCTATTCAAAAAAATGCCAAACTTATAACTAAAATTTCCTGGGAGCGAATAAGAGATGAGCTATTTAAGATTTTAGCATCACAAAACCCTGCAGAAGGAATACTTTTTTTAAGAAACTCGGGTCTTCTAACTTTTATTCTGCCCGAACTAGATATTTGCTTCCTAATTCCACAAAAGAGTCCAAAAAGACACCATATCTACGACGTGGGGACACATCTTGTAATGTCACTAAAACATTGCTCCTCAAAAGATGTGATAACTCGTTTGGCCACACTGCTACATGACGTCGGTAAATCTAAAACATTTCGTCGGGATGACAAAACCGGGCTTATCACCTTTTACAATCATGAAGTCGTAGGAACAGAGATCGTTAAAAAAATTGCAGATAGATTGCGCCTCTCTTCCAAACAGAAAGAGAAATTTATTCGTCTTGTTCAATTTCATCAATTTACAGTAACAGAACTCCAAACCGATAAAGCTGTAAGAAGATTCATAAGAAATGTTGGCAAGGAATATTTAGATGACATAATAGATCTTCGCTATGCCGATCGTGTTGGATCAGGAGCAAAACCCACTTCTTGGCGCTTCGAACTTTTTAAAAAACGTCTGATTGAAGTTCAGAAAGAACCGTTTTCAATTACCGATCTAAAAATCGATGGAAACGACGTTATGAAAATATTAAATATCAGACCGGGAGTGAAGGTGGGTCAAATCTTAAAATCTATATTTAACGACGTAGAGCAGGGGAAGGTAAAAAATGAAAGAGATGTACTACTGAAAAAAATTGAAGATTTTAACAGCCCTTAATCTTCGTAAACTTTACTGTGGAGAAATCTGGCCAATGCAAAAGCAACTCCGTGTTTTACCCCTTCTGCTCTTGTAACTACTCCTTTAGTCATAATTCCAAACATTCCAATTCCCTCTCCAATTTTTTTGGTAGCGAAAATTTCGTCGATTGCTTGTTCTAAATTAGCTCCTTTGTTAATTCTGTCGATCACCTTCTTCGGTAAAGCCAATCCTCCGGATGATCCAATACCATAATTTCCCTTCTTATCCATTATCACTACCAGCGATCGCTCAAACCAACCGTAACTATATTTATGCAGCCCTCCTTCAATCCCAACAGCGAAATTGGCATTTTTAATTTTTTTAAGAGCGGCCTTGGCTCTATTGAATGCTCCTTTAAACATTTCTTCATCACTTAGGGGTTGATCTTCGACCAACGAATTAACATTCACTCCAATTACTTTCACATTTTTAAAATGATATTTAAAGACTTCTTTAACCGGATTAATTTTGGTTTTATTGGTTGATCCAACGACAATAATCATAGTGAAAATAAATTTAAAATATTTTGCTCTTCTTCAATCGTTGATTTATCTCCGTGTCCCGGATAAACAATAGTGTCTTTTGGTAATGTTAATAAATTATTTAGGGAATCTTTTAGCTTTTTTTTATCAGCATAGGTAAAATCATATCTTCCTATTCCACCCTTAAACAAAGTATCCCCCGTAAAAATAACTTTTTCTTTTGGAAAATAAAAACAAACGCTGCCTGGTGTATGACCGGGTGTAAATAAACAGTTAAAGACAAACTTTCTTATTTTCATCTTGATTTCGATTAAGTGTTTAATCGAAATAGGTTTAATAACCATTGGTGAATAACCTAAAAAATACTCTGCTGTTTTTCCCAGTCGATCAATCAAAAAAATATCATTTTTTGACACGTGAAGTAGTATATTAAAAGATTTCTGTATTTCACCTGCTGCCATCACATGATCAAAATGACCATGGGTTGCCAACATTCCGACTAATTTTAACTTACGCTTCTGCAATTCTTCCAAAATAAACGAAGCCTCATCAGCTGGATCTATAATCAAACATTCATTTTCCTCAATCAAAAAATAACAATTCGCTTGAAGCTGTCCTAAGGAATAGCTTTTTATCTTCATGTGAATGATATTTAAGTCTTATTTTTTCTGCTTTTTCTCTCTCTATTGAGAGTAAGAAGAAGATTTCTTAATTCTCTATCTTTTACATATTTATCTGCATTTTCAAAAAATTCGTTTAATAGGTCTGACGGAAATCCCATGTTTTCATATTCTAATGCTTGTAATGCCATCTCGATTTTTTCGATTTGTTTTAAAAGTTTAGCTTCTTTCGAAGTTTGATCCCGAAATTCATACCACAAACCTAGATAATATTTTCCGTCCTCAACGCCTGAAAAAAACATTTTGAAAACATCTTCTTCTATTTGATTTTTTGCTTTCTCTGAAGCTATAATTTTTTTTCCTTCTTCGTATCTGATATCCGAAGTTGCGGTCTCTCCCAAATCATGGATTAAAGTCATATCTATTAATTTTTTATAGTTAATATTCATTTCCCTCGTTAGAATCATGCAAAGAAAGGCTGTACGAAACACATGGTCCGCGACACTCTCTGCATCTTTAATACCTTTTCTCACCCAGCCAGTGCGCTTTATTCTTTTTAAATACCCAGCAGTTTTTGCCAACTTTAAAATTAAATTAAGGTTATTCATAAGCTAATTTTATAATTTGTGGCTTATTAAGTCAAAATTATGTAGATTTATTTTCTTCGCTTTTCCAACCAGACCAAAATAGGAGTAGCTACAAATGGTGAAGAATAAGTTCCTGTCAAAGTTCCTACCAGTAGAGCAATTGTGAAAAATTTAATAGTAGATCCTCCTAGAAGAATAAGTGCCAAAAGCATAAAGATTATAGTCATAGAATTGTTGAGTGAGCGAACAAGTGTTTCGCTAAGTGCTCTATTTGCATAGTACTCCATATCAATCTTATCTGTAGTCTTTCCATATTCCCTAATCTTGTCAAAAATGACAATTGTATCATGGACGGAAAAAGACATCGTAGTCAAAAGCGCGGTTACGAACAAAAGGTCCACCTCTGCTCCTAAAAAATGCGACATCAAAGAATAAGTTCCCACCACAACTAAAAAATCATGAATCAAAGCAATTATTGCCGAGACTGCAAAATAAAAGCTTTTAAAAGCAAGACTCATGTATATAAGAATTCCTAAAATCGCAAAGAGCGACGCTATTACTGTTTTTCTTATAGTTTCTTTCCCGATCACTGGCCCTACTGTTTCAAAGCGTAGCATCGTTATATTGGAGCCCGACGATGATTCGATGTCTTTTCGAACCGTAAACTCTTTTTTTTCATCGATGGGTTTTGTTCTTATCGTAATTACAGTTTCTTTCTTAATAATATTTAATATTTCAACTTTGTTTTTTGTAAAAGCTTCCTTTACTTTTTCAATCTCAACACTCTTTTTAGTCTGATATTCCAAGTTTGTCCCACCAATAAAATCAATAGAATATCTAAAACCCCAACGGACAATTGAAAATAAACCGATTACTATAATGGCGCTAGAAATAAAAAAATAAAGCCAACGGTATTTGAGAAAGTTAACCATAGGGCAATAATTTTCAATATTTAAAAATTTAGATTTTAAATTTCATTAAAAATTTCAAATTCCAAATTAAAAATTTTATTTTTTATAAAAAATATTAATTAGTCTTCTCGTTATCACTACTCCTGTAAATAAACTGGTCGCCACTCCAACCGCCAAAGTCATGGCAAACCCTCTAACCATTCCGAACTGGGGTAAAAATTCCCAGTTAAGAGGATTGAATAAGATAAAGGCAACAATCAAAGTAGTTATATTTGCATCTTTTATCGCATCTATTGCCCTGCCAAATCCAAGTCGAACAGCAATAGCAAAATCATTGCCACGCCGTCGCTCTTCTTTAATCCTCTCAAAAATTAGAATATTAGAATCAACCGCCATTCCGATAGTTAAGATAAAACCAGCAACACCAGGGAGCGTCAAAACAACAGGAATGGTTCTAAAAATTGCAAATGAAATCAGCGCATAAATAACAAGAGCAATAGCCGCTATCAAACCTAATTTACCGTAATAGGCAACCATAAAGATTAATACCATCATCAGACCCAAAGCACCGGCAACAACACTTTTTTTAATCTCTATTGACCCTAGCGCTGGACCTATATTTCTTTGTTCGACTAATTTTATAGGCAAAGGAAGAGCGCCAGAGTTTATTGCAATTGCCAATTTTTTGGCCTCGTCGATAGTGAAATTTCCTGTAATTACAGCGTTTCCTTCGGTAATTGCTTGCTGTACTGTAGGAGCAGAGATTAGAAATTCATCAATGTAAATGCCAACTGGTTTCCCAACATTTCTTTGGGTAACTTCTCTAAAAATTCTGGCTCCTTCCTTGGAAAAGTTTAAACCAACCTGTGGCTGGCCCGTATTTGGATCAAATACTACGTTTGCATTTTTTACATGTTTACCTGTTAGACCAGTTTCTTTAGTTAATCGTAAAAATATGGGTGTATCTGTGGCAATCTTAGCCTCAGTACTAGCTTCTTCTTTAAAGGATAGTTGAGCTGTTTGACCGATAAGTTTTATTGCATCTGCCACCTTGGCGACTCCTGGAAGATCGACAGTAATTCTATATTGATTTCCAGATTTAATTGTTTGAACAACTGGCTCAGAAACGCCAAATAGATTTACTCTCCTTTCGATGATATCTCTTGCCGAAATAAGTGAATCCTGCAGATCTTTAGAATCCACCTTTTGTGTATCTGCTTCAAAGACAAGGTGGCTTCCACCTCTAAGATCCAGTCCAAGGTATGTTTTAAACTCTTTTCGAATTCGCCAGCTACCTATTTTTATATCAAAAGATAAGGGATGTATTAAAAAATCAAATTTTTGTTTTCCTAGATTAAATTTTATTCGAAGATTCTCGGGAAGATCAATCCAGATAATTAGAATCGAGACTAAAAGTAATAAAACTATCTTAATAATCTTCATTTTATAACAATGCAGTTAATTCACTTTAACATATCATCTTCCGATCCAACCAACATAACCTTTGGCTGTTTTAAAAATCTCCAAATAAATGGATCGTTATTTTTTTTTCTAAAAGCGAACTCTTCTTCAGTCATCACCGTGTAATTTATCTCACGTCCAAATTGTTTTTCTGCCTCAGCGACTATACTAGAAATTTCGGGAACTACAATAATGCCAACGATCAGGAGATAAATTTCGTCTTCTTTTATAGGAATTTGCTTTGCGAATTTACTTGATACTACTATAAATTTGCATTTCCCTAGTTTTGCTAAATTTTTATAGATATTGTCTGCCAAAAAAGTCGATTTGGTAAAAATTCTCAAAAACTCATCATAAAAAATAAAGCTTCTATTTAAGCTATAGAAAATCTTATTGAGCCTTTTTTCTTTATTTAAAAGTTTTGACGAAGATAAAATATCAAGTTCTCTTTTAACTGCATTTACTTCCTCATCAATATCTCTAACAATTTTTCTCAAATAAAAACTCTCGTTGGGGTTATGAAAAAAAAGCTGTAAAATCTTTCTACGCGCCTTTGATGGAATGATATGTTCTAGCATTTATATATTTGTCATGCTGAACTTGTCCTTCGATATACTCAGGATCTCTTCGAGCCTGAGCGGCCTCAGAGCCGAAGGCCTGAGCTTGTCGAATGGATTTCAGCATCTGATTTTAACGGGATCCCGAAACAAGTTCGGGATGACGTACTTATCAGTACGTCACTTTATTTCCTACTGGCAATATTTCAACCCAAATTTGACCTCTGACAAAAGCAACCTCTTTACCGGTTCCGTCAAAAAATTTCATTCTTGACTCCTCGGTCTTTTTAGTCCAGCTTGTCTCTATTACTCTCCCGTCTTGGAAAATAAGTCCCTCTCCAGAACCTGTCAACTTATATAATAGATGTCCACCAGGATAGCCGTCATTTGCCTCTGATTCTTTGGAAAAAACCACAACTATATTTTTTGCTTCTAATTGTTTATTTGTGTTTTTATCAAAATGAGGTACACCGCCATTATTTCTTTTAAAACTGTTGGTAATTTTATCATATGTCCAATCTACAGCATAATCTGCAGAAAATATATTCCAGAAGGTAAAGCTAACCTTTGTTAGATCTCCTCTATCTTCTTTTGCTGCCTCTTCTCTAAATTTCCACTTTTCAAATTTTTCATCCCAAGATCTATCTTTTTTATCAACATTAGTCAAATTCCTCTTGTTTTTAGCAAAATCCCATAACTTTGCGGTAGCGGTATAGACTGTATGTTCTGTAACTCTACCTGGCAACCTTTCATAATCCCTCCAGTAAAAAGGAAAGGGGACCCCAAATTGATTTAAATCGTTATAAAGACCCCATCCCAACTCGTCGATTTCACCAAGTGCATCAGCTGGACCATCCGTGTTTGCTCCCCCAACATGTGCATATAATGGATATATACCATATTCCTGTAATAGTCTGATGAAGTAGATACGGGCTGACCGAACCGGTCCAACATAAGAAGCATCCTGGCAATAAAAAATTGTTAAAAATCTTGTAATACCGCCCTCTGCTACAGCTTCGTAAATTATATCCGCTGCTGACAAACCAGATTGGGGTCTGGCAGGAACACTATTCTCAATCATGATCCCAAGTGGTCTTCTGCTCTCCCATTTTTGCTTGCTTGAGGCTCCCCACAATTGTCCATTTAACGGGCACTCTTCTGTCTTTGACTCTTGCTCATTGCTTTTAACTATTTTCCCATTTGTAGTTGGCGGTTTGTACTTTACGCTTGGTAATAATCCAGCTGCCTCCCCTTTGCTAAAAAACGAGTAGGACAGGTATGAGGAAATTACTAATACGAAGATAAAAATAATAAAAGCTATTTTTTTATTAACCATAGGTTTTCTTTCTAAAAGTAAGTACTTTTATCGATTGCCTCTTTCTCTTCCTCGGAGAGCTCGTATTTTTCTCCTTTACCGGCCTTAACTTTCTTAATGTAAGTTCGAAGACCCTCCCTAGTATAGATAAAATTTATAACTAATCCACTATTTAGATTATTAAGCAGAGCTAAAACAAAACTCTGCTCTCCCCCGCTTCTTTCAAAGGGATTAAATCTAACCAAACCAACTTTTTGAAAATGAACTCGTGACTGTTCAATTATTTCTTTTACAGTTTTTGTGATTCTTTCAATTTCTTCCGAAAATTTTTTATCATTTGAGATTAACTGTTCCAATATTTCGTCTATAGTTTGTTTTTTTGTTCGCAAGATAAGATTGTGATAGTGTTTTTGCGTTTTAAAAAGCATCCAAGAAATCAGTACCAACCAAAGAAAGATTATACCAAGACTTATATAAATTGCCATTGGCTAACATTTTAATGGCTTTACAATTTAATTTCAATATGCTAAATTTTAGAAGCAAAGTATGTCAAAAAAAACAAAAGAAGAGAAGATTGTAGCTGCTTATCGGAAAAAAATTAAGCTTTTACAACAGCTAGCTAATCTAAATAATCAAAAAAAAGAAAACCAAACAATTAAACCGGATCTATCAGTTAGGGAAGTTGGGCCTCTATCTACATCTGGTAAGACAGAGAAACCGATAATATCCGTCTCACCAACTTGGTCAGTTGATAAAGACAAAGAGTCGTCGATCGATCAGTCTAGGCGAATCTACTTCATCCAGGATCTTAAGAAAAGCTTCATTATTATTTCCTTCATAATTACGCTTGAAATTATTATTTATTTTGTTTAGGATTAAAGATTATCTGAGATTTAATTTTTGAAAGGTGGTGATTAAATTATGGCAACAATGTATTGTGTAAAAGAAAGAAAAAAAGTAAATGTCGACAATCCTCAAAAAGTAACCATGAAAAATGGCAAACCAGCTTTAAAAGCTAAGTGTCCGGATTGCGGAACCACAATGTTTAAGATCGGCGCTGCTTAATCCCACTTCGCTGTCAACGATAAATTAAGTTGACAGCTTTGTTAGGGATTTTAGATTTTACTTAAAAATCTAGATTAAATACCTAACGTAGCTAGCAAATTATTTTTGCTAGCGTAGTGGTATAAGAAGAGTAAAGGTTGCTAATTTTTTATATTTAGGTTTGTTTCCTGTTAATATACTTTGAATGAGATAGATTTTTGTTACTCCTAAATCTATCTCGATTTTTAATTGACTTAACTTTTTTTTCAGATTAAGGTATTGCTGCTTAGAAGGAACGCGAGTTCTGCCGATTGTAACATGAGGAATGAATTTACTCTCTTCTTTGATCTGAAAAATGTCTTTAATCCTACTTGCGAGTTTTTCAGCTTCTTTTTCCCGTCTAAAATCAGTGTATAATGTTACTTTTTTATTTAAAAATAAACTCGCCCCTTGTGAATATAATCTAAAAGAACTGATGTCATAGGTTGCCTGCTCAACTCTTTTTTTAATCGAATCAATTTGATCTGACTCACCCAAAAAAAGGATAGTTATGTGAAAATTTTCTTTTGGAACCCAGTTAAAATGAGGATATTCTCTTTTTAATTTTTCCAGTTGTTGATCAAGCTTATTTTTAACTGACAAAGGTAGATTAATAGCTAGAAATAAGCGCATAAAAATTGCTTAAAGCTCAAGTTTTAAAATTTGGATTATTTTTCGCGTCGACAGGTTTTTTACAAATTTTTTAATTACCTTAACTTTTCCCTTAACTGATTCCGCCTGCTCTTTTTTCTTCTCGATTAAAGGATCGCCGAAACTTGTGGCAATTACAGAAGGTCTAATCAACTTTACTAACTTATCATAATCACCGTCGGAAGTGAATAGGGGAAGTTTAATTATTACGTCAACATAATCTATCGCTGAAAGAATCTCTGCACGCTGATTTTGCTGATGAATCGGTACTCTTTTTTTATATTTTTTAATAAAATCGTCTGACTCCAATGCAACGATTAGAAAATCTCCCTGCTTTTTTGCCTCGTCTAAAAAAATTAAATGTCCGTAGTGGAAAAGATCGAAACATCCTCCAACCAAAACTATATTCTTATCTGATATCTGCGTAATGACTTTATCTGCTTCGTTTAAAAGTACAATCTTTTTCACCTCTTCATTATACAATATGATATGAGCCAAATAACCGAAATTATTGAAGAAAAACCATCGGTACTCATCGTTGCTAAAAAGGATCATGAGTTTGTTCAACTATTAAAAAACGAGCTAAAAATAAATATAACCGATGTTTTCTTTTCTCCCATTTTACCCAGTAAACTTAGTCAGTTCGAATATTGTTTCTTGATTAACGAAGAGGAATTACCTAAAAAAAAAGCATTTCTTCTCGGAAAAAAAATCGCCTTCATATTTGTAAATAAACAACATTTGGCCCAATCGGCCGTCAAGTATTACCAAGATACAACCATAAAGATCATCGATATCACTGGTGATAAAATTTCAAAAAATAATATTGATAAACTCCTTTGGTTTACGCTTTCTAAGACAAAAGAAAGATATATTCATCTGACAACTCCAAAGAATGCTGTCTTTAAAAAAAAACCCTGGCAAATTGCAAAATTTAAATTTCCCAGTAAAAAAAAACTAATTCTTTTTACCTTTCTTCTGCTACTCATAATCCATTTTGCATTTGTTCCTCCACTTTTGCTATCATCTTATTTTTTCTACCAAGCAGCAACATCTTTTAAACAAGAAAAATATTCACAGGCGGAACGCCTCACAACCATAGGTGAGATTCCATTTAATTTTGCCAAAAAACTTTATCTTATGCCTCGGTCAACTTATTTATTTTTTTCTTTGACCTTGATTGAAGACGTCATTCTAGTTAATGAAAAAGCTCATACAACAATCCAGAAATTATTAAAACTCCAGGAAAACGCTAAAGAAGCAATGCCTATTATTTTAAATACTAATCAAGCGCCTGAAGAAAAAAAACTTCTACTGTTGCGAATAGAAACTATAAAAAAGGATATTGATTCTGTTGAGGACAACCTCAACGTCATTAATCAAAAACTTTCTTCACTATCCAATCTTTTTCAAAATATAAAAAAAGACCTGACGACATCACTAGAACTTATATCTCGAATCAAACCCCTTCTGGAACACGTTGATTCGCTATTGGCTAAAGATTCGAAAAAAACCTACCTTCTTCTTTTTGCTAATAACATGGAACTTCGGCCAGGAGGCGGCTTTATCGGATCTTTTGGCTTATTAGAGGTTAAAGACTACTCCATCGAGAAAATTAAAATTTACGATGTCTACGACGCTGATGGACAGCTTATTGCTCATATAGAACCTCCAGGTGCTATACGAAAATACCTGAATCAACCCCACTGGTTTCTAAGAGATTCCGCTTTCTCGCCAGATTTTTTGGAAAACTACGCTCAGGCAAAATATTTTTTGGAAAAAGAAATGAATTTTACCAATTTCTCAGGTAGCTTTTTGCTTACAACAACCGCTATCCAACACATTTTAGGCGCATTTGATGAGATATATCTAGCAGACTTCAGAGAGAAAATCAATCAAAAAAATTTTTATTTAAAAACCCAGTATTACAGCGAGAAAGACTTTTTTCCTGGCTCGATTCAGAAAAAAAATTTCTTGGGTTCGCTTACCCAGTCCCTTTTGCTTAATTTAGGAAACGCTTCGTCGATTAAGCTTGCCCGGGAGTTCAAAAAATCTCTTGACGAAAAGCAGATTGTTTTGTCTTTTGACGATGCTAAATTACAAAAAGTCGTAGACAAACTCTATTGGTCAGGTAGAACCATTAGAGCACCTTGCGAAGCTGTGGTGGATAATTGTATTACTGATTACATATTTCCTTTCGATGCTAATCTTGGTCTAAATAAAGTGAACTTCTTTGTGACTAGATCGTTCGATTTAAAAATTACCATCGATAAGGAAGGAGTTCTACATAATACATTCTCAGTTCTTTTTAACAATGATTCTTACAATGTTTTTCCTGGAGGTACTTATCGAAATTTTTTTCAAATATTTCTACCTCGAAATACTCAAGTAAAAAATATTACCCTTGACGGAACTCTTGTAGATGATTTTATCGAAGAAAACGACGAATACAAAAAAGTTGGTCTTCTTATTGAAGTGAAGCCAAAGTCTATCGCAGAACTCAAGATTAATTATGAACAGACACAGCAACTAAAAAAAGGTAAAAACGTTTACCAACTAATTATACAAAAACAGATAGGAGCCCAAAACAGCGATTTAGTAACCAGACTCTTTCTGCCAAAAAATGTTCATCTCTTAAATCAAAATTTTCCTGCACTTGTTAAAGATGGTCAGATAATTTATAATACTACTTTAACCGCTGATAAAATTTTTTTTGTAGAATTAATAAAAGAATAAAAATTATACGAATGATTTTAATAATGGCAATACAGTCTGAATTAGCATATTCGCGGCATTCGCATATAATTCGTAGATTCGTATCACATATATGACTAAAACCAAAAAAACCCAACAAAACGGTCAAGACAAGCTTTCACTCAATGTTACACCCCGCACTACCTTTGGTAAAAAATTGAAAAAAGTTAGGAAAGAGGGCCTCATACCAGCAAATATCTATGGTCGAGACTTTAAATCACAAGCTGTTTCTGTATCTTTTAAGGAATTTATCAAAATATATAAAGAGGCAAAGGAGACAGGAGTTGTTTATGTTAAGGTAAATGGACAAGAATTACCTTCGCTGATAAAAAATGTTCAACGCCACCCAGTCAACGACCAAATTCTTCACACAGACTTCAGAAAAATTGATCTTAAACAAAAAATACAAACAGATGTCCCAGTAAATGTAATCGGCCAATCTGAAGCTGTTACTCAAAAAGGTGGCGTCCTCTTGACTCAAACGGTGACGCTTTTGGTTGAGGCTTTACCAACTAATATTCCCAAACAAATCGAAGTTGACATCACTTCGCTTAAAGAAATCGGCCAAGAGATTAAGGTTTCAGATTTAAGTAAATCAAATAAATATGAATTTAAAGATCCTAGCGATAAAATCATTGTTTCTGTTGTCGAACATAAAGAAGAAGAGGTTCTCCCACAGACTGCACCAGTTGCCGCTCCTGAAATTATAACTGCCAAGCCAGAAGAAGGGGTTGAAGAAGAAAAAAAACCAACAGAACCAATTACGAAAACACCTGAAGCTAAATCTGAATCAGCTGCGTCAGAAGTCAAAAAACCAGAACAATCTCAAAAAAAGTGATTTCTCCTTTGCAAATTTGCCCTCTTTTGATAAAATTGGATTTGGCACCTTAATTAAATTCATCCCGAAGCCATAAGCGAGGGATCTAAAAAATATTACAATGACTATTGTCAAATCAGAATTTGCCTTGGCTTTAAATCAAGTCGCAACCGAAAGGGGTATCTCTGTCGATGATGTATTAAAATCAATAGAAGCTGCAATTCTTGCTGCCTATAAGAAAGATTACCCAGATAAGTTTGATGACACCATTTCCGCCAAAATAAGCCGTGAAACAGGAGAAACAAAAATTTTTAAAGACGAAAAAGACATCACTCCGCATGGGTTTGGTCGTATAGCTGCTCAGACCGCTAAACAAGTCATCCTGCAAAAAATTCGTGAAGCAGAAAAAAAGACCGTTGTCTTGCATTATCGCTCCCAAATAGGAAAAGCAGTAAAAGGAAGAATTATAAGATATGATGGCCGAAACGCATTCCTTGACATTGGCAAAACAGAGGCTCTACTTCCCCAAGAAGAACAAATAAAAAATGAAAGGTATCAGATCAACGATACCCTTGTAGTTTATATCAAAAATATAATTGAAGATAAGTTCGGAAATACTCGCATTATTTTGTCAAGAATAGATGGAAAACTCATCGAAGAGCTATTTAAAAGAGAAGTTCCTGAAATCCAAAATGGGACAGTTCAGATAAAGAAAGTTGTCAGAGAACCTGGAGAAAGAGCTAAAATTGCTGTCTATAGTTCACAAGGGGGTGTTGACCCGGTTGGAGCTTGTGTTGGACAAAAAGGTATTCGCGTCCAGACTGTAACAGATGAACTAGGTGGTAAAGAAAAGATTGATATAATCCAGTGGAATAAGGACGATAAACTTTTTCTTTTAGCTTCGCTCTCACCCGCCAAAAGCACCAATGTTGAATTAGAAAATAGTACTCGAAAAGCAAAAGTCTTTGTCGATGAGGACCAAGCCCCACTCGCCATAGGTTCAAGAGGTGTCAACGTCAACTTAGCTTCACGCTTAACCGATTACAACATTGATATTGTACAAAATCCAATCAAGACATCAGAAAAGCAAGAAGAAGCAAAACCCACCTCAGAAATAAAGGGAGCAGAAAAACAAGTAAAAAAAAGTACAAACTAAAATTTCTTCTGAAGAAATTTATCTAATATAAGTTAATCATGTCAAGAGACAAGTATGCAGACAAATTTACCTCGTCCTCCAATTGTGACCATCTTGGGCCACGTCGATCATGGCAAAACGACACTTCTTGATTATATTCGCAAAAGCTCAATTGCTGCAAAAGAACACGGAGCCATAACTCAAAAAATTGGTGCTTATGAAATATCAACAGATATCAAAGGTTATAACACCAATAAAATCACTTTTATAGATACGCCTGGCCATGAAGCTTTTTCACTCCTTCGCTCTCGAGGAACTAACGTGGCGGATATCGCAGTTTTAGTCATAGACGCCAAAGATTCTGTGATGCCTCAAACTGTAGAATCAATCTCCCATATCAAATCAGCTAACATTCCCTTTATCGTCGCTGTAAATAAAATAGATCTACCTGAAGCCAATCCGGAAAAGGTGAAAAATGACTTAATAAAACAAGGTATTTTAGTTGAAGGAAAAGGAGGAGGTGTCCCAGTTGTTCTTATCTCCGCCAAAACCGGAAGCGGTGTTAGTGAGCTTAAAGAAGCGGTTCTTCTCATTGCTTCTGACCTTAATCTCCAATACTCTCCCAATAATAATCCGAAAGCTCTAATTATTGAAACAAAGAAAGATAAACGTGGACTAGTGATAAGCGCCATCATAAAAGACGGAAAACTCAAAATTGGCGATTTCATCCAGTCTGATCAAAAACATGCAAAAGTAAGATCTATCTTAAACGATCTGGGAAAATCTGTTAACGAGGTCGTACCTTCAACTCCCTTCGAACTTTTAGGTTTTGACGCTTTACCTGATGTAGGATCTACCATTACAATACAATTTGAGTTTGGTAAAACGTCTAAAACTATCTCAGTTGACGTGGCGAAAAATTTAACAATTCCTCAAACGGTTGATCTGGATTCTCTACTTAATCCTAAAATAGAAAATAAAAAACTTTCTCTTATCATTAAGGCTGATTCCCAAGGATCACTTGAGGCAGTATGCCAGTCGCTTGCTACAAATGACAATATTAAATTTGTTCTAAAATCGATTGGCGACATCCATAAATCTGATATATTCCTGGCAAAAAGTACTCGATCTATCATTGTCGGTTTTTCTGTTGCTGTCTCAGACGATGCAAGGGAGTTAGCCAAACAAGAAAAAATAATAATAAAGACCTATAATATAATTTACCAGTTATTAGACGAGCTTGAGGAAGTTGCTGGTCTTTTAATCGAAAAACAACAAAAAGAAAGAAATCTTAAAGGATCGGCAAAAATTTTAGCCACCTTTATTATTGAAAATAAAAAAGTTTTCGGCATTAAGATCACCAAAGGCAAAATCAATCTTGGTGACGAACTAGATGTTTTAAGAGGTGACAAATTAATAGGAAAAACTAAAATCATCTCGCTTAAGATACGAGCTAAGACAGTTTCAGAGGTAAAAAAGGATCAAGAGGCCGGTATATTAATGGAGCCTCAACTTGACATACGCATAGGTGATGTGGTAAAATGTAGCCTATAATATTATGAACCAGACCAATATTTTAGCTCGCATTAATGAAATCATTCAGAAAGGGTCAAGCGGAGCTATTGTTCTACCAGTTAATCCGTCAGCTGACGCAACTGCAGCTGCTACTGCGTTATACCTCGGTTTCCACAAGCTGGGGAAAAATGTTAATTTGGCTTGTTCTAATAAAGTAAATTTTAATCTGACTGCTGCCGATAAAATTCAGTCTCAACTTGTCACAACAGGAGATAATCTAGTTATTTCCTTTCCCTATGCTGAAGGCGCAATCGATAAAGTAGACTACAACATCCAAGGTGACAATTTTAACCTGATCATCACTCCAAGAGAGGGTTTCCCAAAGTTAGATCCAAAACAGGTGAAGTATAACTATACTGGCGGGAATTTTGACTTTGTTATTGTTATCGATTCTCCGACTTTAAATAACCTCGGATCGCTTTATAGCGAAAACGATAAACAATTCCAGGGAAAAGATATTATAAACATAGATCGGCATCTTACCAATAGCTCCTATGGTACGGTAAACTTTGTTGATAAGACTAGTTCATCCATATCAGAGATGGTTTTAAAACTTTTCCAAAGCTTAAACACCGAGATAGATCGCGATATAGCAACAAATCTTTATGCCGGGATTGCCTCTGCTACTAATAACTTTACTTCTTATTCTGTTACAGCCGATACGTTTGAGGCTGCTGCGGCCTTGATTCGAATAGGCGCAGTAAAAAAGACGTTAACAAAACAACTACAAACAAGACCATTCCAACCTCCTCAACAGCTGCGGTCACCAATCAGCTATCAACCTGCCCAAACTCCAACTTTTGGCGGAAGAATGTCTGAAGAACCGGATATGATCACACCCATTGAAGAGGTTGAAAAAGAACCCAAGGGTACCCCAACTTCAGCACCTCAAGACTGGCTAAAACCAAAAATCTTCCGCGGTGGTGGTGGCTTGGTATAATATCTAAGTGAATATTTTTATTCTTCTTTTAATCGGCTTTTCTTCTATTTTTATTCTTTTCATTATTCGTCTATGGCTAAACCGCCTTGAGGAGAAAACTAAGCTGTCTGATGAACTTATCGAGTGGCTAAAAAGTTCCACCTCTCAAATTGACAACAAACTAAGCCAAAGTATGAAAATGTTTAATACACGACTTGACAATGCGGCAAAAGTAATCGGGAACGTCCAGCGATCGATTGGTGAGTTTTCCGAAATAGGCCGCTCAATGCAAGAACTTCAGGAATTCCTTAACTCACCAAAAATTCGAGGAAATATCGGAGAACATGTGCTAAAAGAGCTTTTATCTCAAAACTTTCCCAAGGGCTCCTTTTCACTCCAGTACTCGTTTAAAAATGGTGAAAAAGTTGACGCTCTTATCAAAACTTCCCAGGGTATGATTCCCATCGACTCCAAGTTTCCTCTGGAAAATTTCCGTCGTATGACTAAAGTAGATGATAAACAGGAAAAAGAAAAAGCCAAAAAAGAATTCATCTCCGATGTAAAAAAACATATTCAAAATATTGCCAAAAAATATATTGTCGTTTCGGAAGGAACGGTCGACTACGCTCTCATGTATATACCTTCAGAATCAGTTTATTACGAGATCATAAGCGACTCTGGTCTTTTTGATTTTGCCGGTAGACTTAGGGTTTTGCCGGTTTCACCGATGAGTTTCTATGCATACATGAAAGCAATCCTGATGTCTTTTGAAGGACAGCGCATCCAGGAAAAAGCCAAAGAAATCTTAGAAATCCTAAAGGCGATCAAGAAAGATTATGAAAAAACTGATGAATCGTTTTCTATATTAACAAGACACGTCACCAATGCTTATAATCAATTGACGCAGGTCTCTAAATCCTTTCTCTCTTTAGGACAAAAATTGACATCAACCCAGCTTCTCTCCTCTTCAGAAGAACAAAAAAATTGATAGAATAATCAAAGCGATAATCCTAAAGTCATGAAAATTACTTATCATAACGTAATTAAACCTTCTGAAAAAATAAACCCTGGAGATTTAATTGAATTATTATTAAAGAATCGCCAGATTAAAGACAAAGAGGAATTTTTAAATCCTACGCATCCCTCAAAAATTTCTCTCACCGACTTCGGCTTTAAAAAGGAACTTAAAAAAACTCTAAAACTTCTTAAAAAAATTAAGAAAGATAATCAAATGGTCGTAGTTTACACAGACTATGATGCAGATGGTATAACAGGCGGAGCAATTTTGTGGGAAACTCTTCACCATTTGGGATTTAAGGCAATGCCATATGTCCCACATCGAAAAAAAGAAGGGTATGGTTTCTCAAAACAAGGTCTTGACAACGTAAAAAAAAAGTATAACCCAGCTCTTATTATAAGTGTAGATCATGGAATAACTGCCAGCGAAAAAGTTTCCTATGCCAAAAAACTTGGAATTCCCACCATCATAACCGATCACCATCTAAAACCAGTCAAATTACCTGATGACGCCGAAGCAATAATTTATATCCCTGAACTTTCAGGTTCTGGTGTCGCCTACTTTTTTGCAAAAGAATTATTCTCACATTTCAAACATCAAACCTCTAACTTCCAACTTCTAACTTCTAATTTCAAGTCAGACTACCTCTCCCTCGCCTCGATTGGCTCTATAGCTGATTTAGTTCCCCTTATTGGCCCAACCCGAAGCATAGTAAAATACGGTCTTGAATCATTTACAAGTGTTAAAAGGGTTGGGATCAAACAAATTCTCCAACAAGCAGGAATCCTCGGGAGAAAAATTACTCCTTACGATGTTAGCTTTATTATTGCACCTCGTATAAATGCCCTAGGAAGGTTGGAACATGCTATCGATGCCTTGAGGCTCTTGTGCACAACCAAAGAAGACCGCGCCCAAAAACTGGCAAATCGCGTTGGTGATAAAAACCGAGAAAGACAGGATTTGCTTATAAAAGCAGTTAAAGAAGCCAAACGGTTAGTCGGTAGTCGGTATTCGGTAATCGGTAAAATGCCAAAAATATTAATTCTTGAAAACAAAAATTGGCACGAAGGAATCATAGGTCTTATAGCTGCAAAAATTTGCGAGGAATTTTATCGACCAACGATTGTCCTTACCGAAAGTGACGGCTTCTTAAAAGGGTCTGCCAGATCGATCCCTTCTTTTCACATTACTAATTTCCTTCGCGATCTTAAAAAATATCTAATTGATGTTGGAGGCCACAAAGCTGCAGCCGGCTTCACGATGGAAAAAAATAATTATAACCTATTCTCCACGGCCGTGGTCAAATTGGTTACACCTTTACTTAAAGAAGAAGATTTAGAAAGAACTATTGAAGCTGATGTAAAAATATCTTTATCAAAATTAAATATCCCTCATGTGAAAGAGCTAGAGAAACTACAACCATTTGGCATTAGCAATCCCCAACCGACTTTTTATAGCAACGTAGAGATTTTAGATTCGACAACTTTTGGCAAAAGCGATAATCACCTAAAACTTATAGTCAGAGATGTTCCAACTGAAAAACCGATCACTGATTACCGATTGCCGATTGAGTTCGTTTCCTTTGGTAATGCAGATAAGTATTCTTCACTTACGAAAGGTCAAAAAATCAATGTTGTCTACTCGATCGAAATCGATCGCTGGGGAGGAAGTGAAAAATTGAGAGGGAAAATATTAAATATCGTTTAATTTTGCAAATCTTGAATAACCAAAATGCAATCAACTTTTGTATCTTCTTGCTCCTCTGTGAACTTGTCTTCTAGCAACAGGTTTATTAAAAATACATCCGCTTTTGGGTAATCTTCTTATTGCCTGTAAATTTCTATAATACCAGGGAGGATGACTAGCAGACTGCTCCAAATTATTATCGTCGATCAATCCTGAATTTCCATTTAATTCTACTGGTTGAATTGGAGATAATCCAGTTAAAGGCTCCGATCCAAAATCATTAATATCTCCCCTTCCATCTGTTTGAGAAGCTGAAGTTGGGAGTCTATTCTTAAGCCTACGAATTTCTCTCATGGGATATATACCACAAGCTACTTTTTCTCCAAGAGCCAGTATCCTGTCTGCAACATCTCCAACTTGAGCTTGTAATTTTTCTACCAAGGTATATAAATCTGAATCTGATAATTCTTTCCAATTCAAAGCTATACCTAATTCTTGAGCGACCAAAATAACTCCTGCAGACATGTCTTCAATATTTGTATTTGGATTTTCCATAACCTTTCTTTATCTCAATCATCCTCCTAAACTTACCTCAAAACTTAACTCTTCGCTATTCGCTCTACGTTTTGAGGAGCGTTTTTTGGAGGATTTAGGATGCGTAATCCCTTAATAAATACGGGAAACGCATCCTACAAAAAAACCCGCCAGTTTTTGGCGGGGTTAGTTGAAAATTTTAATTTTTGTTTTTAGCTAATATCAACCTCCCCACCTCAAAGACACCTAATAAGATAGATGTAGTTGAAATGGAGGACAAAAACTTGTTGATAAAGCTTTCTACTCATAAGAATAGCTCCAAATATAACAAATTAAATCAGCCTTGTCAAGAAGAAAATGACAGATTATAATTAACCTCATTGTAATTTAGTCTGTCATCCCGAACTTGATTCGGGATCTGATTTTAGTAAATACAGATGCTGAAACGAGTTCAGCATGACAACACAACTGCATGAAGAAGCTTTTTATAGAAGAAACTCCACATAAAATTGGAAGTGAGATAGAGTTATACGGTTGGGTTGATTCAAAGCGTGATCACAAAAACATTATTTTTATCGATCTTAGAGATCGCACTGGCATCGTACAAGTGGTAGGTGATCAACAATTCAAAGAATTAAACTCCGAAGATGTTATTTATGTGAAAGGCTTGGTAAAAAAACGTCCTGAAAACCTGATCAACCCCAAATTAAAAACAGGAAAAATCGAAATCGAAGCAAAACAGTTAAAAATTATAACTAAAGCTAAACCAGTTCCAATTCCCGTAAATACCGACGGTTATGAAATCGATGAGGAAATAAGACTTAAATATCGATACCTTGATCTACGAAGACAAAGAATGTTTAATAATCTGCTTCTGAAATCTAAAATTACCACTTATATCCGTAACTACTTAACCAAAGAGGGATTTTTGGAGATCGAGACGCCAATACTAACCAAAACCACTCCCGAAGGCGCACGAGATTTTTTGGTCCCTTCCCGACTGCAAAAAGGAAACTTTTATGCTCTGCCACAGTCACCTCAACAGTACAAACAACTTTTGATGGTTGCCGGGATTGAAAGGTATTTTCAGATTGCCAGGTGCTTCCGGGATGAGGATCCAAGGAAAGACCGCGCTTATGGCGAGTTTACCCAACTTGATCTTGAGATGTCTTTTGTTACACAGGAAGATATTCTGAATTTAACTGAAGACTTATTTACTAAACTGGTTAAAGAGATTTTTCCGGAAAAGAAAATCCAACAAATTCCCTGGCCAAGAATCAGTCATGATCATGCTAGGGAAAAATACGGTTCTGATAAACCGGATTTAAGGAGAAACAAAAAAGACAAAGCTGAATTTGCCTTTGCTTGGATTATCGATTTTCCTTTATTTAAGGAACAAAGCGAAGAAGATTACTTTTACGGATCGGGTAAGGCAAAATTTGCTCCATCACACCATATGTTCACAGCACCCCATCCTGACGATATTCCACTTTTGGATAAAGATCCGCTAAAAGTTCGCGGTCTTCAACATGATTTGGTTCTAAACGGTTTTGAAGTTGGTGGAGGAAGTATCCGTATCCACGATCCTAAAATTCAAAAAAAAGTTTTTGAGCTTATTGGTTTTTCCGAGGAACAAAAGAAGCAGTTCTCCCACATGATTGAGGCTTTCAGCTACGGGGTTCCGCCTCATGGCGGGATTGCTCCAGGTATCGACCGCTTCCTTTTTGCAGCCTTAGGTGAACCCTCCATTAGAGAAGTTGTGGCTTTCCCCACCTCATCCGGTGGAAAAACCTCAGTCATGGATGCTCCATCAGACGCAAGCGAGGAACAGTTAAGAGAATTGGGAATAACAATTACAAACAAAAAAACAAAACCTAATCTCTTTAACCAAATTACTGAACTTTTAAATGAAAATGGAATGGAATATAAAATTTTGGAACACGATCCAGTTTACACCTCGGAAGAAGCTGCAAAAGTAAGAGGAACGCAGTTAAAACATGGTGCAAAAGCCCTTATTATGTTTGCTGATAAAAAACCAATTATGCTAGTATTACCTGCAGACCGGAAAGTTGACACCAAAAAATTTAAGTCAGATTACAAAGTCCACGATTTGCGGATGGCAACAGCGCAGGAAGTTAGAAAAGTTACCAATGTAGAGATTGGAGCTCTGCCGCCATTTGGGAATCTCTTTGATATTCCTTTATATCTAGACTCAAAACTTGGTGAGAATGAAACAATTTTTTTTAATGCCGGATTGCATACGAAATCAATAAAAATGGAATATAAGGATTTTGAAAAAGTCACAAAACCTGAAATAGGAAATTTTTCAGTATAATTTCTCTCCATGTTATCCCGACCGAAGTGGAGAAATCTATCACAATCGACTATTGTGTTAGATTCCTCGACTCCAAAAATCATCGCTCGGAATGACGTAAATATGGTTAAAGATTATTTCGTTTATATCCTTAGAAATTACTCAGGTAATTTTTATATCGGTATAACAAATAATATTGGAAAAAGAGTTTGGGAACACAAAAATAAATTAGCTGATGGGTTTACTAAAAAATATAATATTGATAAACTTGTTTACTACGAAATTTATAATAATCCACAAAATGCAATTGAAAGAGAAAAACAATTAAAAAACTGGAATAGAAAAAAGAAAATAAATTTAATAATAAAATTAAATCCTAAATTTGAGGAAATTAAATTATAGTCATTCCGAAGTGAGCATAGCGAATCGAGGAATCTATCTCAGTGGCCCCTGTGTTAGATCCCTCGACTCCAAAAATCATCGCTCGGAATGACCAAATAAATTCATGAAATTCAGATTTTATATTTTATTTCTTTTATATACGCTGTTATTTCTTTTTTATCCTGGTGAGTCGGAATATTACAAAATCTTTGCCTATAATCGTGCCCTTTTTGCTCATACCGAACAACCGATTAAATTGAAAACCGAGCCTATACCCTATCTTAAATCTCCCTATTATCCGTCAATTACTGCACAAGGAGCTTATCTGGTTGACCTACCCTCCTTTACGCCTGTTTTTGAAAAAAATTTCCAGCAGAGATTTATCCCCGCCTCAACAACTAAAATTATTACAGCTCTGGTTACTGCAGATATTTTTCAACCAGATGACATCCTAACTGTAAAAAGAACGATTACAGAAGGCCAAACTATGGAACTTGTTGTGGGTGAAAAAATCACGGTGGAGAATCTACTCTATGGTATATTAGTTCATTCCGCAAATGACGCAGCCTACACAATTGCTGATAACTATGGCTTGGAAAGCTTTCTTGATCTGATGAATCAAAAAGCGAAACAAATCGCCATGAACAACTCTCACTTTGTTGATCCTGCAGGTCTGGACGAAAGCAATCAATATACCTCTCCTTTTGATCTTGCCCTAGCTGCCAGGAAACTACTCGAAAACCGTGAATTAAAAAAAATGGTAGCTACAAAAGAGATCACTATCTCAGATGTTGACTTTAAATATTTTCATAAACTGTCTAATGTGAATAAGCTTTTAGGAGAAGTACAAGGAATCGGAGGCCTAAAAACGGGTTTTACCGAAAACGCGAAGGAAAATCTTGTCAGTTTTTATAAATCAGGCGGACATCAGTTTATCATCGTAATACTGAAAAGTGATGATCGTTTCGAAGATACTAAGCAAATAGTCTCCTGGGTCAATGCTAATATAGACTATCTCTCTATTCAGTAAGGTAATCGTCTATAATTGCAGGAACATAGGCAACAAAATCCATATCTCCCAAAAAAACATAGACAGGTTGCAGGTATTCCTGATAGACGTCTGGATCGAGATAGCCTAAAAACATTTTTTTGATAACTATATCTTTACTGTCTGGTTGTTTTTGAATTACCCACCCCTTACCGGTTTTTAACCTATCCCAGGCCAGATCACCTGTTTTGATCGAATAGGTTCCAATCTGAGCTGTTGATTTTTCGTAAAATTTTATTTGTGCCTTAATTATCTTAAAATCATTTTGATAAAAAACAATCATCACATAGTTTTGACTATTGAAATAGTTGGGTGAAACGATAGGATACTGCTCTTGATCAGGTCTATAGAAATCCACCTCTACCATGTTTGCTTCTTCATTTGAATCAAGAATTCTCATCTGTTTCGCCTGTGGATCGTACGAGATAAAAATAGTGTTGGTTTTTCCTTGCGCTAGCTCTTCTGGATATCTTCCGATTTCTCTTAAAAATTCTATGGCTTTATCTTCGCTCTCCTTCTTTAATGGAGAAGTAGTATTTTGAAATATGCGTGGGTCATTTTCAAAACTAAATTCATAAGTAAAATTAAAATTGGTTATATCAATTTTCAAACTCTGATTGTTATCCAAAAAAACCGCCTCTTTTCCCTCAAGTCTATGTTTTATTGTTTCTGTATCAAATCCGAAAGTTTTGGCAATTAGATATATTTTTTCACGATAACCGAATCTTGTAGGCGCCTGTGGAAGAAAAAAAACTTTTGCCGATTCAGAGGCAGTTACCGGTCTACCTTCAATTGTGTCAATAGTAAAGTTAAGATTAGAGCTTGACTCAATTTCGTTGATGACTGGTTTTTTGATTTTGCCAAAAACTGGATTCAGATACACAGTCGGCGGCCCTGGAGGCGTTATAGTTAAAAGCAGCAATCTAATAAGATAATAAATGATCAAAAGAATTAAAAAAAATAGTAAAGCGAATGGAGCAAATCTACGGCTGTAATAGGAAAGTTCTGTAAGAGTCATATATTAAAAAATCCGAAATCCTAAATTCGAAATCCGAAACAATATCAAAAAATCAAAATTCAAATGACAAAAACAAATAAGTTTAGAATTTTGAAAATTATAATTTAGAATTTGTTTCGAGTTTCGTGCTTCGAATTTCGAGTTTCAATTTAATAATATCAAAAACCCGCTTCGATTTTGCTACAATGATTAAAATGGGTGATAAAAACGGAAAGTTAAGAATTGGTTGGTTTAGTTTTACCTGTTGTGAAGACTCAACTATTATATTTACTGAGCTTTTGAATACAAGATGGAAAAATTGGAAAAACCAATTAGAGTTCGTACACGCAAAAGTCTTAAAAAAAAGTCCGGACGCTATTCCCGAAATGGATATTGCCTTTGTTGAGGGCGCCATAACTGGAGACGGTCAAGAACAAAAACTTAAAAATATACGACAAAAGGCAAAATATTTAGTTGCCATTGGCTCATGTGCGGTTATTGGTTCTCCATCCAATCAAAGAAATTTTTTCAATCGATCTCAACTTGAGGAAATCAGCCCAATCTTAGCAAGATTTAAATATAAAGAAAAAGTGCTCAAACTCTCAGATGTTGTAAAAGTCGATGAAGTAGTACCCGGATGCCCGATGAACGAGCAGATTTTTCTGCAAATTATGGACAAATATTTGAACACGTTAACACGTTAACACAAATTATTATGCACGACCCAACCGATCCTTTTGACGCTGAAAATTTTGACATCAATCTTTCAGAAATCTCAAAAATTGAGGGCGCAGCGTCTTTAGAGATAAAAGTCCGTAACAAGAAAATAGAATACTTGAAGTTCTCTATCTCAGAATGGAAACGATTCTATACACAAGCCATCCAAGGCAAACCAGCCGTAGCTATTCCACAGCTTGTTGCCCGTATCTGCGGAACTTGTTCAAACGCTCACCTTTTATGTTCTTTAAAAGCTATTGAAAATGCGTTTAGTGTTATGCCTTCTAATCAAACTAAGCAACTTCGAAAACTTCTCTATTTCGGATTATTAATTAGGGACCACGGCCTACATCTCTATATCTTTGCCTTGCCTGATATTTATGGTAAAAATTCAATTCTGGACTTTGATGAAAAAGATCCTACTCAAAAGCAACTTCTAGAGGACACATTCGAAGTTAAAGAAGTGGGGAATCAGCTGTCGATAATCGTAGGCGGAAGATCAGTTCATGCTCCAAACCCTACGCTTGGCGGTTTTTTCAAATATCCCCTCCTTGAAGATTTAAAAAACCTAATTCCTAGATTGATTGGAATCAGATCTAAAATATTGACTCTAATTGAAATATTTGCCAAAGCACCTTTTGAGATGAAACCAATAATTCAACCAATCTTTAGCGGGCTTACCTCTGATGACTTTTCTTTTTTGACTGGATTGATAAAAAACTCTGCTGGTAAAGCCATTTCTGAAAACGAATTCCAGAGTTATCTTGATGCTGTTATTATCCCTTACTCACATGCTCGAGGCTTTAAATTAAACGGCGGCCTCATGATGGTTGGAGCCATGTCTAGACTAAATCTGTCAAAAGACGCTCTTCACCCAAAAACCAAGTCAGAACTGAGTAATTATCTTGAATTCTTTCCCTCAAATAATATTTTTCATAACAATTTAGCTCAGGCAATTGAAATCTTGCATGCGATAGATTCATCCATTGACATTATTGAAAACTTAAATCAAATAAACAACGAAAAACTGCCCAAAATTGCTCCCAGAGAATCTACTGGAGTAGGTGTCATAGAAGCTCCCAGAGGCACTCTCTATCACAAATATAATATTGACGCTCAAGGACTAATTAAAAAAGCCGAAATCATAGTACCAACTGGTCAAAATCAAGTACTGATGGAAAGGGGAATTTACGAACAGACAGATAAACTTCTCTCAGAAGGTGCGGGTAGAGAAATAATAATCCAAGAAGCTGAAAAACTTATACGCGCTTTTGACCCTTGCATGTCCTGCGCTTCCCATTTTCTTAAAGTGACATGGAAATGAATAATTTTTTTATTTTGTTTCCATGTCATCCTGAGCGAGCGCAGTGAGTCGAAGGATCCCCTTAATAATATTTCCCACCTGCATTAAAGTATTGCGATCAAATAATGATGGTAACCCTATTATTTTTATTTTATCTATTTTTTTTAATTTCCGAAGTATTTGTAAGTGAAGCATCAAATCATAATCATGTGGAGATATTGGAGTAAGAGAAATTTTCTCTAGCTCGACTAGATCTAGAATTCTTGGTTTTTTGATTCCTTTGACTGTATCTATAATTATTAAGTCTTTTTCTCCTTTTGGAGGAAAGTTTTCGTTCGGATCAACAACCTCAAATACTATCTCCGGAAAATATTTCTTTATTTTGGGCAGAATTTTAAGCGGTAAACTATCCTCCTTAACCAGCGGATTCCCAAAAACATATATTTTCATATTGACTAATGAAATTTAAGTCGATCAACTAGGGATATAAAAATAAGGGGAGACTTATCTAAATTATTTAGGAGATAATATCTGAACATCCTTCGGCACAATAATGGCAATTTCTAAATCTTGACCAATTCCCCTTATTGTAGGATTAATTCTAAAGTTTCTAGCAACTCTGTCAAAACCAACACCTATTCTAGTTAAGACATTACTGGCTCTTGGCAAATTCCCTCCTACTTTCCTTAATAAATTTTCTCCCATACCTACTACCCTAACTCCGATATTTATTTCTGATTCATTTAAATATCCAACTAATTTACTAAAATCTTGAAAGTGCGCTTGTCTTTCGAATGCTCTGGTTAAACTTTCTTGTTCAGAAAGTTGAAAAGGAGTAAAATTAAAGAGAATTTCGCTAATTCTTTCAAAATGTTGTTGAGAAATTCCTGATGCAATAACAAAACTTAGTTCCTCTCCCATTAATTGGGGATTATGAACTATTGCCTCCCTTCCTACCTTAATCCTACCATAACGCATATTATAAAATGCATTTTTATATTTACCAATTACCTTTTCCAACCGCATACGATATACGGTAAAATCCCCCTCACCAGTTCTATTCTTGTCATAATTATTTGTTTTTTCTAATGTATTTATCGCTTCTAAGAGCTGAGAAAGAATATTGCCATGTAGTTCTTGATCCAATCCCAAAAGTTTTCCAATTACACTTATACGTTGTTGGATTGCTTCTCTTTCTTGTTCATCCAGTTTGTGCCAGTCAGCTTCATGAACATTGGATAATATTCTTCCTTCTATATTTCTA